>NZ_CAWUDO010000120.1:0-19262 GCF_963920935.1 Nostoc sp. CCY 9925
TCAGAATGATTATCATTTTTGTTAACTGTATATTTTATTCTCTGGAAGTCCCTTAGCCTTTGCTTTGTGCCGTGATTGGGGAATTGCAACATTACACGTTCGCCCAACACGAAAGCAGGTTTTTTCAAAGTGTTGGGTTGGATTTGACCAGTGCCGATAATTTGATGTTTTGTCGTGTAGATGAAGTCATGTTTGACATCAATAACGTAATTCCAGCAATCGCCATACCACTGCACACCGCAGCAGTAGCCGAATGTTGTGTTGGTTTTGAGGTAAACTTTTTCGGACAAGTTGACTTCTACTGGTGGGATTTGATTGCCCCAAGGCGGCGAGAGATACCAGCATTTTTCTAAATCTGTGATTTGTTCTGTCATGCTTGTTCCTCTGAATTTTTGACGCATGGAACTGTCGCGGCATTGCAACTATGCCGCTTCAATTTTTAAGTTTTGTAATCAAAAACTAGTGATAATTACTCATCGCCTGCCATCCATGAGCGATAACTTCATTAAGCTTCACTAACGTACAACTTTATGCTGGATGGTCGTTTTTAGTTATTGATTACTCGGAGCATTTGATTAATATCTGACTCACGTTATTTATGTGCCAGCATGATAATTAGCTCACTTTATACAAATAGATGAACGAGCGATCGCTATCTTCAAGCGAAACGATCGCTTTTATATTCCTTGCTGTTACTACTTAATGTAGGCAAAAATTTCATCTTTGTCAATATGATGTAGTAAAAATATGAGTAAATAAATGAGTAAAGGAGTAGTGCTTGTGGACTTATCTTACATATCTCGGTTTGCTTGGGATGAAAAAATGGGCAAGCGTTTAAGAGAATTACGTGGCAAGATGAGTCGAGAAGAGTTAGCGACAAAAGCAGGATGTAGTAGGCAATTCATTCAAAATTTAGAATGGGGAAATACATCCAATAGACCAGAATCTATTGATAAAGAAGATGCTTTAGCAATCTGCAACGCAATAGGTATACCCATTTGGCAGTTATTCCCAGCACTGGTGTTAGATACAGAAAACCTACAAAGAATCTGCTCTATACTCTTGACTTTTGACAATACCATGTAGTAATTTTATAAATGTAAGGAGGAACAAGTACCAGCCTCTTAGTAAATAAAGCGGTGCTAAACATTCAGAACCATGAAATAGACAGTCAATCAACCGCCTGGAAGGGTAACTGAAGCACTGGTGAACCCAGAGAAGGTGATGGATACGGGAGGGGAGATTGATTGCATTGATGATGAATCGATGAATAAAAAATTGCAAAAGCAGTACGCTCAGTCGCTCTTAAGCAGGCCGACTGTCGCCCAATCAAGCATATATGCTGCTGTTGCAAGCCTCGGTCACTGACACAAGGCATTTTTTTAGAAAGGCTGCGCCAAATTTAGGTGAATACGTTGTGGGAATCCACAACGTTAGTTCGTAAAAACAAAGGCGATCGCTGAGGTCTGGAAAACACTGCGATCGCCTTTCCCTTTATCCAAGGAGTTCTATTATGACTTACGGAACACTAACACAGCAAGCCCTTCCTATTGACGAGCAATCCCTAGCACAAGAAGAACTAAATCAGCTTCTTGCAACCCAGTCTGAAACGGTCGCTCCAACCCAAGACCCGCTAACCCACCGCGATCGCCAAATCATTGCAACCATCATCAATAGCACCCCCGACCAAATCAGAACTATGTGGATTGAAGGCGGGATTACTGTATGGGTACAACTAAACGACGGGGGAAGACTGCCTTTTGATAGGAATTGGTTTGCCTCAAGAGTAGCCGAAGTTAAACGAACCATCGCTGAACCAGAAACACCGCGTCAGCGAAACGACCGATTATCTGACGAACTCGAAGAAGCTTGTCGTAAGTATGGGTTGTCGCATGGGGATATTGATTGGCTATCGTTCAGCATAAAAGTCTTTCAGAATGGTCATTTGGTTGGCTTCGTTGGATGCAATGCAGAGGGCTGGTATTCTCGACCACGACTGTATGGAAGGAACCAGATGGCTGATACTGCGGAGAAGGTAATTGGTTATCTGGGAGTGCGACCAGTAGCGGTAGCGTAGTTCAAGGGAAAAAGGCAGTGGCTTCTCTATGGCATCGCCCCAAATGACACGCTTGCAAAGACCTAACCTCGTCAAGACTCTTTGTTGGGAGTAGGGTATTGGGCGTAAGAAAAAATTAAGAAAATTAGAAACAAAGTATGAACATTCATAATCTTCCTCGTTACTACCCCCTACACCCCATACCCCACTTCAAAAGGCTTTGGTGGGTTTGGATCTATTTCATTATTTTCCTGAAATTGTTGAAGGAACATGAAAAATGGAACCGAACGAAATGCTCAGAACATTTAATATTTGCTATGCCCAGATTCAAGCAATCGCTCAAGATGCAAATTGGCTTGCACTAGCTAATCAGCAAGACGTTGAGCCAGAAATGAAAACGCACTTGGGGGATGTACTGCATTATCTGGGAGAAGCGATGGACTGTATCGAGCCGTTTATCGATGTCTTGACTAACCAGGAGGTGCAAAGTGAAACTTTATCTGACGAGTGCTTCTTCAAATCTTCCCCCTTGGGCAACAATCACATCACAAACCCCAGGTTTGATAGAGCTAGAAATTAACGACAACCACTCCGACTTTCAATCGCTTGTCAATGGATTAACTAGTGAGATTCAGCCGGGGGTTGTTGGGGTGAAGTCGGCTGATTTGTGTGAGGCTTTAGTCGATAGATGTGGGGCTGTTGGCTCGATTCCAGTAACAAATGTTTTTGTGCGAAGCGGAATTTAATTAATAATAATCTGTTTCAAAACTTTCAAGTTCAGATTGCTGTTGCACTATGTACTCTTTGATTTCAGCCACATTCAACCGTTTGACTAGAGATTGAGAATGAATTGGTTGCAAAAAACCATTCAAGCGGCAGGATGAATTATTTACCTTTCTATACACATAACGACTAGTCATCCCAGGAATTCGGAAATACTCTCCTGTGCGTAATTGGTGGAAAGTCATAACTGTGAGCAGAGTAACAACGCTCATTTATAACATATCTGAATTTTCAACCATGTCCAAATCGTACAAATAGTAAAACCAGAGCGATCGCTCTATGTGAATAGAAAGCGATCGCGTCTAATTTCGCTCTACAACTAGATTTTTTGAGCGGCTAGTTATGAATGACTGCTGAGGAATTCTACTTTCTAAATACACTTGAACCTCCGATGAAGTTAAGCGTCTAATCCTTGTATGTGAACGAATTTTTTGTAAAAAACCATTCTGGCTGCAATAAGAGGCATTTACCTTTCGATAAACTTTGGCTTTTGTCATTCCAGAAAAACAAAAAAACTCTCCTGTCTGTAACTGATAAAATGTCATAGTTATAGATGATTGTTAGAAAACTTTTATCTTTTGCGTCATATTTATGACAGGCTTTTCAGGTTGAAATTGTATAACAACTTCAACTTTATTTAAGAATTATTCTGCTTTTAAATTGCCTAAGTAGCTACTGTAGAAAGTTCACGTTTTTCGACTTATCGATGTCAAATAGTAATAGATAAAAATCTATGATTGCTATCAGCAGCTATTCCCCTTAATAGTGCATATAGTTTTTCTTCTCCTCGATACTGATTATAGCTATGATTTTTTTAGATGGGGCTGCTCAACTAACATCTTTCCAAAAGTTTTTTACAAACTTATTAAACTCAACAATCAGGAAATGTTATACAATTGCTCTTTAGTATTTCTTAAGAATCTATTCCTCGATTCACTTTGGGACAGGCAATATTTAAGGTCTGGTTATTGGAGTTGAATATTTGCTAAAAAAACACTTTATTAGCTCAAACTGTTGCTTATGGTTACCTATATTTGAGATTGCCTACTGGGACTTCTAGTTTCACTAAATATTTATTAGATGGAGATTTACATCTGTGCTAAAACAATAGTCCAGTTTATTTAACCTAATCAATCATGCTCAATCATTACTAAATTCTGATTTTTGATATGACCACCAAGCCACACGATCAGTTTGCAAAGGATTTTTTGGAGGAATTGTTGACTCCATTAGGAAGGGTAAAAGTTAACACTCAGGTACGGGATGAAGCAAGGTTTGTAGATGTACTTTTTACCCCAGAAATTCCTTCTCAAGACCCAAATTTGGGGTTACTGGGGAAAATTGCTTTAACTAACACCACTTTGTTTGAGCCGTTTAGTACCCAACCGACTCGAACAGATATCCGCAATTGTTTTCTCAAGTTATTTGCTGTCATCGCCGCATCACAACGCCAAGCGAAAAGACAGAGACGGAAATTGGCAGAAGAGAGCTTGCCGCAATTGTGGATTATATCACCCAGTGCTAATCAGGCTCTGTGGGTAGAGTTAGAGGTTAAACTAGATTTAGAAAATTGGCCAAGTGGAGTTTACTTCTTTCAAAAGTGCTTTAGAGGAGCGTTGATCGCAGTTAATGAGCTACCAATAACATCAGAAACATTATGGCTGAGGATTTTAGGTAGAGGAGAAACACAACGTCAAGCTGTCACTGAATTACTAGAACTGCCAGAAAGTAATTTGTTAAGACAGAATATTCTTAAACTAATTACTAACTGGCGCATTGTTTTGATTCAACAGCAAGACGAATTAACAGAAGATGACCGGGAGCTAATCATGAACTTGTCGCAAGCTTATCAACAGTGGGAAGAAACTACTAAGCAACAAGGTATCCAAGAGGGCGTACAACAAGGACAACGCCAAGTTGTAGAAAACCTGTTGAGATTTAGGTTTGGTTCTGTGGATGAAGAATTAGCGAGAGTAGTCGATAGTTTATTGCAGTTAACACCAGAAGAATTTACTCCACTATGTCTTGAATTATCTCGTGAAGATTTGCTAGCAAGATTTTATTCACATCAATAATCTGTAACTGTAAGAAAAAGCGCTTTTGTGAAATCAAGAGCGCTGTTTTATTTGCTCTGCGCTTGATACATCTGAGATTAACGGCTTCGCCAATGAGAGAGTGAAATGTATTGGATAAACAAATGACCTCTCAAGAAAATAATGCAGAATTACTTGCTGCTTTAATGCGCCAAGAAGAACTACTCAAGCAGTTAGTTGCAGCAATCAATAAGCCGAAATTGGGATTGCACTCTGAGGCTGGCAGTTGCAAAATCTACTGCAATCGCCACAACGGTTCACTGTGGTACACCCTCAGTAATGGTGAACCAAGTGCGATCGCCCAAACTGCCTTAACAGGATATCTGCGAGAAATCAAATTCGAGAAGTGTGAACGCAGAGGGAAAGAAGTTTACAAACTGTTGGCTACTATACTCGCTGACAGAACATACATCCTTGAGTCTGGTCATGATACTCACTTTGCAAAAGGGTTGTTAGCGGCGATCGCTCTACTGACACCACAACAGCTTTATTCTCCAGTTACAATTCAACCGCAGCCGGGGACAGACGAGAGCGTGTTGTTCTGTCGAGTGTGGATAGGAAGCGAGTTAGTTATGACTAACTATAATGAACAAACAGACTGGCGAGAAACCAGTAAACAGGCTCTAGCTGTAGTTAGGGCAGCAGCAGAAATGGTGTTTTAGATAGTTGTTAATTGGTTTGAGCAATTGTATCTCATTAGTTGCTCAAGCTTTGCAATAAATCTTGTAAATTCACTACTACCGATAAAAAGAATGACCACAGCAATCGTCCACCCAACTGTCGAAAACTTACAACAGTTTTCTGAGGAGTTCGACTTGTCCAAACTATTGAAATCTGATGGAGTCCTGCTTTGGCTTTTGGCTAACGGATGGGGCTATGACGATAGAACTTGTTTGATTGCAAGCATCATTGATGAATCTGTCAGTCTTGACGAAGTTTGGGACTCGGAAGAGTTTGATTTTAACGCTCTATCAGATGAGGAGAAAGAAAAATTAAATCAGATTTTTGAGCATTTCTATCTGTAAGAATTTTGCTACCGACAACACAATCAATTAATGCAAAGGTGATGAAAATGCAACCAACAATCAGTCTACCAATCGGCTACGGAAAACCAAAATTTAACGTAGGACAACGGACGCAGCAAGGTAAGATCATTGGTTTTGAAGTGCTGCCACTTGATAGTGCCTTAGCTGAAAGCTGTGGCAGTGGCTATCGATATCTAGTAATGAATTCTCGGTTTTCTGAGGACGTGAAATACCTCAAATCACATCAGATTACGCCGCTTTCACCAAAAGAAGTTGAAGCAGAAATCATGGAAGAAGTTGATTGGTATTTGACTCAGTTAGTGTTACTGCAAGAAGAGTTAAATGCCGATCTGAAGATTCAAACTCCATTTGGTAAAGTCAATCCAGCGATTTCAAAGCCTAAACGCACAAATAGTGCTGCATCTAGGTTATCTAAGCCAGTTAAAGAAAAAGTTGCTGCTTAATACAACATCAAAAACAATTCGCAATGGGCTAACGCCCCGCTCCGCTAACGCAATTCGCAATTCGCAATTGTAATTAATGAGAACTGAAACCCACCCCTATTAGAGACTACTAGATTTTTGATAGGTAAGGGTTTATGAGCATTAATTTGCAATTAAACAAATAAAAGATTCCTTGTATTTAATTGCGAATTGCGTTAGCGAAGCGGTAGCGAGGAACGAGCGTCATTGCGAATTGCGAATTGGTATGATGCTGCGCTTGGATTGGATGATTGGAAAAAATTGGGACGCAATAAATGAGTAAACTACAGCAACTTCAAGAGGCTTGGGATGCACTGATGGGGCTAGATAAAAGGCATTATGTAGCCACTGGATTTTATGCTTTGGGTGATGCTTATTTAATCAGTGGTAAAGACCCAGCACACAAAGGCAAGATTGTACTGATAGAACATCGTCAGAAAACGCAAATCAATCATTGGGATTGGACAATATCAAAATCCCAATGCTCTCAACAGCCGACAATTACGACCAATGGTGATGATGGACGGGGGAATTTGAAGCGCAAAGCGCAGTGTCTCAAAGTATTGAGCTAGAAAAGTATGTCGAAAAAACGTGTTCAATCAGCTTCTTCTTATTATCCCTGCTTACGCTATCTCCAGAGATGCGGTGGAAGAGCTAAGTTATCGCAACTGAATTTTAGTAGGGACGTAATTCAGAAATTGGTGGATAGCAACTTGGCTAAAGTTGCAAATACAGGTGCAGGTTTTTACTTGGAATTAGAGAAAAAGTCATGAAACTAGATCCTGTTTATGACCCAAAAACCCTAACCCAATCGAAAGTATACATGGTTGAGGGTACACGTTATAGATATGTGCGAATTGATGGTAGTGGTAAGAATATCAAGTATGTGTTTTCGCCCCTGCCAAACCAAAGGAAGACAAAAGAAATCAGCCTCAATGAGACACGATTATCTATCCGATGTCAGGAGGTTCAAGGGATGACTTACGAAGCGTCGAAGGAACAAACTGTTGTGCAGATGGGGTTGCTGTGATGTCGAAATATAAACCACGAGTTGTAAAACATCCTGTTAAAGTTACCAGGGGCGATTCCAAGAAGATAGTTTACCGAGTTATCCGAAATATCCAACAAATCAAAAATAGTCAAACTTTAGGAACAACCAGAATCAACAAACAAATCTACGAGGAAGTAAAGGCTAATTTACTCAAGGCATTTCCCACTTTAGCTGAGTTAGAAGATTGTTTGCAGGTGATTATCGGTCGTCCAGTCATTATCCCAGCACTATCGGAGCAGTTGAACCAGCAACAAGCTCTTTGTCTCAACCAAATCACCCAGTTCATCCAACAGTACGACCAAAACCTGGAGCAACGGCTTAAGGAAGCCGCGATCGCTGGTGGCGAACAACTCGCCGCGCAGTTGTTAGAAGAATTAGCTGACTGGGAACCTGGACGAAAGCCAGTCTTGTTTAAGAAGAAAATGCAAAAACATCTAATGAAGGTACAAGTGCTGTTGGCAAATGCCTCGCCTGAAGCTGGCGGTAGTTTGCAATCAATGATGGAGCATTTGAATTCAATTGTCGATGATCCAGCGATTGTAGACAAGAATTTGGGGGGTGTTGGGCGTAGTCAACTCCAAGAAAAGATGGAGCAAATACGGGTCAAGCTACTCGACGAGCAACGCAACTTGCAACAACTAGCGAGTTCTGACGTTGGGCTGACGGTTGCTACTGTTAGCGCCTTTAAGTTCCGTTAAAAAAGAGTGCAATGTAGTGAGTTTTGCTTACAAGCATTGCACAAAATCGAAAATTCTTAGGTGTTTTAAATATGTCACACTTTTCCACAGTTAGAACAAAACTCACATCCCTTGAATGTTTGGTACAAGCTTTGGAGGATCTCAAGCTTCAGCCTCAAGTCTATGAAACACCACAGGCACTTAAAGGTTATTACGGTGGTTCGCAGGGACAACGTGCAGAGATTATAGTCCCTGGCAATCGCTTCAATGCCCGTGCAGATATGGGTTTTAAGTGGACTGGTTCGGAGTACGAGATGATCCAGGACGAGTATGAAGTCATCAAGCAACTTGGGGGCAAATTCTACTCAAATCAACTAATGCCAGCTTACGGACGGCGGATGGTGCTGGCGAAAGCTGCCGAATTACAAGAACGGTTTGGCGAATGCACTATTAGCGAAGAAGGGACAGGGCAAGTGCAAACCCTACGTTTAACCTTTGCCGGACATCAGGAAATATCGCAATTCGCACGGAGGTAATTTATGGAACGCGCAATTTTGATACATTTTGACCAACTCACGGGTGAAGTGCGAGTGGAAGCACAAGGCTTTGAAGGGTTGAGTTGTCTAGAAGCCACCCAGCCCTTTGAGGAAGCTTTGGGGATTGTGAGCGATCGCACTTTTAAAGACGAAGCTCAAACCCAACAAATCAGAACCACGAACAACCATCAAACAAGACTGCACCAGTAAAGAAAAGCGGGGGAATTTAGTTCCCCCAACTTTTATGGATTTAACCCCAGAATACCCGTTTATCCACATTTACCCGCAACAAAAAGCCCATCAGCCTGCGATCGTCAAAGCTAATACTGAAGGTTTGTGCGTGCTGCTTAATGCCATCGTCAATGCGCTCGCTTACCCAGACAATAACGGCGTAGCAGAAGTATTTGACGGCGATGCCGAATGTTATCAAGTGCTTGTCCAACATATAAGCACCCATGAAGAATTATCACCATTACTGTATCAACATGAACCTAAATAACTTATTCAGCACCTTGGATTCTCAAATCCCCATAGTTGCACTTGAAGTTTTGTCACCTGAAGAAGCGACAATCATTCAGTGGCTTACCTCTCAAGCACAAGAGAAACTTGAATGCCCGACCTACTTCTGGAATTTAGGAGTCTCCACCTTGGAACAGTGCCAGATTGCCTCGGATGGTGGATTGGTCTTTAAGCCCGTGCCAGAGTACAAGCGACCGCTGCAAGTAGACCCGTTAATCTACATTTTCCAGTATATTGAAAGCTTCACAGGCAATGGCGTATTTATCCTGGGTGATGTGCATCCTTTCATTGCGAAAAATTCTCCGCAGTTGTCTTGGGAAATCCTGACACGGGTGAAAAACCTCTACCATAGGTTAAAACCCACAGACAAACGGATTATCTTCCTGGGTCAAAACATTCAACTGCACGAATCTTTGGTAAGGCTAATCCCGTTTGCTGAAGTGCCACTACCCACTGTCGAGCAGATTCAAGAACATCTTGATTCATATTTGCAGTATTTGGGTGAATCGGCTCTAGAACAGCAAGTTAAGTTCACAATCTCCTTGACGACTGCTCAGAGAGAATCTTTAGCTCGTGCTGCACTAGGCTTGACCCTCGAAGAAATCAGCGACTTCTTACGGCTAAGTGTCAAAGAGCGTTTGAATCCGAATGGGATTACTATTGATGCGACTGTTACACCATTAGCTGTGCAGTACAAAACCCGGCTGCTCTCACAAATGGGCATTGAGCTTGGAAAACCTGCAATCATCCCCTTTGGCGGCTTGGATTTATTGCGTGAGTGGCTTAATCGTCGTCGGCGTCTGTTTACGCAAGAGGCGCGTGCGCTGCGTCTACCTCAACCCAAAGGTGTGCTGCTGGCGGGGCCGCCCGGAGTTGGGAAAAGTCTGTTGGCAAAGAATATTGCTAATATTCTCAATTTACCATTGCTTCAACTCGACATTTCATCAATGCTAGGTTCTCTGGTTGGTGAATCAGAGGGGAATATTCGACGTGCTTTGAAAACTGCTAAAGCGATCGCACCGTGCATCCTTTGGATTGACGAAATAGACAAGGCACTCTCTGGTCAAAATGACACGAGCGGAGTCTCACAGCGAGTTATCGGAATTATCCTCACGTTCATGAGCGAATGCCAGTCAGGTGTGTTCGTTGTAGCGACGTGCAATGACCCGACAGCACTACCAACGGAGCTAAAGCGAAAAGGCAGATTTGATGAAAATTTCTTCGTAGACCTACCAACCGTTCCTGAACGAGTGCAAATCCTCAGCATCCATCTGCAACGCTTTGGCATTACTGTTGAAGACGAGTATTTAGAGGCGATCGCTGCTAACACCGCAAAATTTTCCGGGGCAGAACTTGAAACGCTGGCTGGTGAAGCTGCTCTGTTGGCATTTGATGAAGGCAGACCTCAGCAGGTATCGCTTGGCGATCTGGAGGCAATTCGGCAAACGATTACACCACTGGCTGTGCAGGATGCTGCGGCAGTTGAGCGGATGAGAGATTGGGCGAAGACGGCAAGGGCGGCTTCTAGTGCGATCGCTGATAAACAAACGAAATCACTGAGGACTGCTCGATTTCGGAATTTGAACTGATGAAGAGGAAACTGAACAATAACGTATTTACCAGTAATTGTTTGCTTGGCAAATAATTACTGGTAATTTTCTTCAAAATAAAAATCATGGAAACATATTTAGTTTATGCTGACGCTGTAAACAACAGCAACAAATTCTGGTCAGCGAAAGTTGAGGGCAACAACTTAATAGTCCAGTGGGGACGAGTGGGTTACAAATCCCAAACCAAAACCCACAATTTCAACAATCCCCAACAAGCCATCAGCAAGTATAATAATTTGGTTTTTGATAAGAAATCTAAGGGATATCAAGAGACTCGTCCTCAAGTTGATTCTTGCAGCATTGGAGATATCAGAAGGGCGTTGCAAATCTTAAATACTCTGCGTCCTTATGTAGCCACCAAAAACTTTAATCCTGGCTACATTGAATCACTGAATAATTATTTGAAACTCGTGCCAACGCCACTGGGAATGCAGATTGATCCGCGCACTGTTTACCGAACAGTTGAAGATGTAGACCACCAGATTCGACTGCTAAACTCACTGCTGCCTACTGAACAATTGCAGCAGTCAATAGATGATTCTAGCGAGAAAGTTGTTAGTCTGAAGTCAATCAGCAAGAATTTCTGGCGAGTGGTTTAGCGTAATTTGCAGTATAGAAGGAGTAAAACTATGGCAAAAATAATTGTTAGCTCTTGGGAATCAGAGGGGTATGGACATAATTCTCATAATGATGAACAAATACATCCTCAATACCTAAAAATTCGAGAAATATGTGAACAATTAGGAATTGATATCCCAGAAATGAACACACAAATTACATCTCTTTACACAAGAACAGAGATTATTGCGGATGAGGTGGTATTAGATTATGTAGAACCAATTTACCGTAGTGATGCAGATGGATTTTCCCCGTATCAATTAGATCCAAGCGATTACATCAATGTAGAATAAATAATTATATTCCTCAGTTATTTATTTGGCTGGGGAGTATAGTTAAAAGTTTTCAATAACAGCTACGCTGAATCTCTAGAAGTTTTAAAATAGTAGTTTTATGGAAATCAAAACAATCTCTGTCACCTATCAAAGAAAATTCAATTTAGGCGATTATAAGTCGGTAGAGATAGGCTGTTCACTCTGGAGACAAATTGACCCATAAGAAGATGCACAAGGGGCTAGAGAATTTTTGTTTAAACAAGCCAAAGTTTCTGCCCTTGATTAAAACTTCGGCTTATCAAATGGGTAAGTATAAGCAACAACACTCAAGTATTAACAATCAAAATAATTTAGAGAACTGAAGAATGAAAACGCATTTGGGCGATGTGCTGCATTACTTGGGTGAAGTGGTGGTTGTCTTGGGCCTTTTGTGGAAGTTAGGATAACGAGCGAGGAAGTATCTTAAGTTACTCTTGAGTTTGCTGCTGTTCTAATTGTTGCACTTGTTCCACTGATAAGCCAGTTAACTTAGCAATTAAGTCAACACTCATACCCTCAATCAGCATATTGATAGCAATTTGACGGGCTTTTTCATCGCCGCCTTCGGTCTTGATTGATTGATAAACTACTGACTCACGCATGGTATTCCTTTGATTGAAACAAAAGTATATTGCTTATTCGGATTGCTCAACGTCTGTCATAACCAAACTTTGCACCTGTTCGATTGTCAATCCAGTGACTTTAGCCACCATTTCGACGGGCATATTTTCTTTTAGAAGGTTAACAGCAACACGGCGAACACCTAATTCAATCCCTTCTTCTTTACCTTCGCTCAGAATTGATTGATAAATGACTGACTCTCGCATAATGTCTTTCCTAAATAAACGCCCAATCACTTCTTGATCTAATACTAACCCAGCTAAGATTGCAGCAGCAGCAGAAATATTGCTCTGTGTCCGTCTTTCACTAATTTTATCAACAGCCACCGCCACAAGTTGTAGTGTACTAGCCTTATTCTCAGTCGCGCTTAATACAGCAAAGGGCAACAGCCCTGGAGTTCTTAGAAATATTTCTGATGGTTGTTCCCACAAACGAATTACATCAAACTCATGCCTCATTTTTCCTGTTGTAAATGTGAGTTGATACACTTTCTCCGACGTGGTTTTATCCAAGTAAATCACAAATTGATATATTTGTTTATTGGGAAAACGACGATATATCCGCAAGTAGTAATCAGCCATACGAAATGGCATATTTTCATCAGGCTCGGTTTGAAACTCTATGTGGAGAACAACTTCATCTGATTGCAACATGATTAAAGCATCGGCCCGAATTGGTTCTATTGATAGTTCTGTCGGGCTTAACTTAGTTAAAGTGATGGGTTTACCTAACAACCAAGTTGCAAAATCAGGAGAATACAATTCAGCAATTAATTTACAAGTATTATCGAACATCATTCATTATTTAGTTAAGTTTTATGGCAGACTTTAATTACTTGAAATCAGTTATAATAATCAATTATAAACGATTATTCTTGATAATTTTAAGAATTCATTTAGTAGAGAATAGCTTCGCTGAAAACCATTAAAAAATTGAATAAATTTGTATGGAAATCAAAACAATCTCCGTAACTTACCACAGAAAATTTAATCTTGGTGACTTTGAATCGGTAGAACTAGGCTGCTCATTATGGGGTCAAATCGAGCCAGAAGAAGATGCAGAAGGCGCAACACAGTTTCTTTTTGAGCAAGCGAAAGCGTCTGTAAAAGAAGCAGCAATGCCGTTAATTAAGGCATCTAGTCATCAAATGAATAAAGCTCGAATGTACAAACAATCTGCACAAAACAATACTACTGATAAAGGATAAAATTTCTAATGAACACTGAAATTAAACTAGGCTTAGGTAATCCACCACTACCCGTTTACTTGTACGTTAAGAAGTTAGAAATCAACGGTCAAGTTTATGGTTGGTATAACTTTGATGTTGCTCTCGATAAACAAACTCCTATACCCCAGAGAGCATTAACCGGTTATATTAGCGAAATACAACTGACAGATAAAGATTACAAAGGCAAAGACAACCTGAAACTAGATATATTCATCTTGGCAGATGAACTTTATGTCGTTAGAAGCGGGATAGAGACTAACTTTACTAAGTCTTTCTTACTCGCCGCATCAGTTGTCGAGGATTTCTCTAGACCTGTGACAATTGTTGCTAATCCTGGAGAGGAAAATGTTGTGTTCTGCGCCTTGTATGATGCTTTAGCCAAAACTAAAATTCGTAGAGATTGGGATGCCAACGCTGACTGGGCAGGACTAATACAGCAGATTCAGTCAAAATTATCCACCAGTCCTAAATATAATTTGGATGAGGATGAAAATGATAATGCTGTTCTACAAACACCCTCTCCAAGTAAACCAAAACCTGCTGCGGTTCATTCACAAGACTTGAGAATTAAACAAGTCCGCACATTGACAAATTATCCAGTGGACTTAATTAAAGAGTGGCTGCAATTTCAGAATGTGTCATTCCCTAGCGAACTTCCTGTATCTGTGGTCGATAAACTAGTGAGAGACATTTGCCTAGCTTGGGCAGCAGACAAGATTGACCCCAATCACAGCGCCAGTTCATATCAGCAGCAGGTGTTGGGTGCAGTTGCGAATGGCACACCTGAGATAGAAGCCATCCGGCAATGGATGAATTATGTTGCGGGGCTGAAAACTCCAGCAGCTATTCGATAGAAATCAAAAGCAGCCCGCGTTGGCTGCTATATTTTTTCAACTATGAGAAAAAAATGCCAAGAATTAACTTAAACAAAGTAATTGAATTACTTCAACAAAATTCGCTTACACAAGGAACACTTGAATTCAAAGATGATGACTGGCGCAATTGGAGAATAGAGTTAAACGTTGAATATTTTCCAGCAGATGATAGCATTCCAGAAGCAGAACTAACTGAAGATGATTATGAGGAAGTACCTCGCTGTGATCTCCAGTGTGTAGATAATTGTTATCTCCAGTTCACGAGTTTTGGAAGTGACTACAAAGAAGCTTTATTGGATTGTTTAGAACGAGCAGAATTAATCAAAAACTAACCATGAACGCTGAAGACTTTGAATCAGATTTTGTAGATTTTTACGTTGATTTTGGGTATCGTGCAGACGGGATATTGCCCGATGGTATAAACCCTGCCTCTCATCTTGAATCAGAGGCGGGGTTAGACAGTCTTGCTGCAATGCGTAACACTAGAATCATCCAAAACCTAAGAGCGGTAACATCTAATTCAATCAACAGTTGGTTCGCTTTCTTGCAGCCACTGTAAAATAGTCAAAGCTAACTTCCAAGACTTTTTTCTATCCCAACTAGGCAAATGATTTAGTATTCGTCCAGTCAGCAATTCTGGCTCATCTAATTTTCTATTACGAGCAGCTATTCCATCCTTAATTAGTTGGCCTAGTGTGGCTGCTTGATTACCGCGATAATCAGGCTGCCGTTTAATTTCATCAATAATCCACTCAGGGACAGTAATGGTTTTAAATCCTGGTTTCGGCATATCTAATAAAGAAATAGTTTTCTGATAGTACGGCACTTTACGTTATAGATGCAAATTTTAGTACGGTATAGTATGGTAAAAGAAGGTAGAACAAAAATACTTATTTAGTAAATGTGAGAAACAATCATACCAATTCAAAATTCAAAATTCAAAATTCAAAATGAAGGAATCCTTACTTAACAAGGGTTTCTGGATTTGGATCTGTTTCAAATTTTTAGTGAATTGGAATCACAGGCAGTAATGGCAAGACACATTAATTAGGGAGGTAAAAAAAATGGCCAAGTCTCCCCAGAATAAATTGCAACAGATAGCACACGAAATGGTAAAGGCTGCTGGCTATACAGTCGAATTTGGGGAATATGAATTTGTTTCAACAGCGACAAGATTAATAGAGCCGTTAATTCATAAGTGGTATGAAGGTACAGGTTATACGCCACCGACAACTAAAACTATTTCTTGTTGGCTATATAAAAAACAAGTGCCTGAATGGGTAGTCATACTATTAATTAGAGAGATGGAGAACGTCAAAAATTTTTCTCCAAAGTACTCCAAATTGCAAAATTACTCCAAATAAAACAATTGCTCAATTTAGCAAAATCCTATTGAACCGCTTGAAGCGGTTTTTTAGTATTGAAAAACAAGGTCAATCACAGTTAATCCACCCTGTGTTTATACAGAATATGACATCAAATTCATACGGAAATTAACACAGATATTGACCATGTTTTTTATACGTTAACTACTTATTGACTTACTATTGATGAACCCAGCGTGGAGAGAAGAACTTTTTCATCAAAAAACCACATCTTCTGGGTTAAACCCCCTGGTTTTACCCATGACCAATGCCAAAATGCGGCGAATTCTCGACATCTGTTATCGCACATGGGAGCGCTGGGCAGAGGTAGCCGAAAGCATTCCTCAGTATAAATTAGCACGAATTCAAATGCAGAGGATGGCTCAAGAAAAAAGACTCAGAGCGCCCTTAATCCGTCCTTATCAAGTATGGGTGCTAGGCAGAATTGGCGAAGTGTTTGGAGATTTAGACCAAGGCACAACCAAGATTGAAATAGCTCGGTCAATTGTAGAAGCCAATAAGTCTGAGTACACCATTAAAGAATTTGAAGCCGAACAAATCAGATTCACACAAAGCTTAACTGGAGAATTACAAAATGTCTGAGACTCAAGATAAATTTAGCCGTGCAGAATTGTTTGAATTGCTAAGTGGAAATTACTCTTCTGAGAAAATTATTGCTGGTTTACAGGAATTAGCCAAGGAAGATCCAAGCATCAATCCTGATGGTCTCCAATTCGATGTTGAGGTTAGCGATCGCTTGGACAAGTTGTTCAATCTAGCGCAAACCACCCTCGACAAATCGAAGCTGTTAGGAGATGGAAGTAGTTTGACGAATATACAAACGGCTGCTATGGAAAGTGTGAGCGAACAGTTGAGAATTGAAGGAGTGAGTCAAGAAACGTTTAAAGCATTCCTTGACATTGTTGCAGGTAAGGTTGTAGCCCAAGCGTTCGCTGTTCATCAGTTTGAACAAGAGCTATTCGATGAGATCAAAAGTGAGCTTGATCTTGAAAGCTTGCACCAACGGACGCAAAATGGGTTCGAGGAAATAGCTTTTATTTATCAATTAGCCAAAAATCCTGAAATTAGGCAACAAATTACTAAAGACTACGGGTTAAAGACTGGGATAGAAATCAAACAAGAAGTTCAAAACCTAACCGAAACTGCTACCCCTGGTTTTGACCCCAAAGCATTTTTGCAAGAACTAGGAGTACCAACACCAGAAAAAAAGTCGAAACCACCAACGACAATCAAGGACTTGAAAAATTTGACACGCTCTTTATTGAGCAAAAAACTCCCCTATTCAATCTGATAGAGCGTTTTTTCATCTCAAATTTATTGGGGTTCTCAATTATTTTTTTACTAGTTTGCATTGGGTTGTCTGTGTACATTCGGCTAACTCACCCAACGTCAGCCCAAACAGATATAAACAAAATTCAATTGCAACAATAAAACATTCATTGCTGTTTTTCTCTGGAGGTAATCATGAATCTAGAACGGGAGATATTAAATATTATCGGCTTTGAAACTCCACAACTAGAGCTGGAACAGACGACCATTCAAGTGGAAGAAGTTGTTGAGGATGAGCCGATTGCAGATACCATCGATAATTTTGGCAAAATTTTAGAGCTATACGAACCTACTTCAAGCTAATTCTAGCGATGAAATACCAAAAGCAAGCACTGTTGGGGTTATTGGGCATGGGGTTAATCATTAGTCCTTGGTTATCGCAACTGCCAGCCCAATTCAAAACTTATAACAGTGGCATCACCATCAGAGAATCAGAAGAACTAGAACGCATTAAAGCCGAGCAAAGAGCAGCGACCGCCGACAAAATTAACTCTCTTGGAGTTATGCCCTCTTTCAAGAAGTTGCGAATCAACGATTATTTGGACTCTAAAAGATTTAACCCCAGACCCAACACTACAGGGTATCTCGAAGATGAAACAGTTTTTGTCTATGACTCAACGGGTAAATGTGTTGGACGAATTGAAGCACGTGAATGGAAATGGAAATATAGATTCAGAAATGCTTGTAAGAATTCGCCGCAGTATGAAAATCCTAGTAATTGATTTCCCAATTTGTACATTAAACAGTGTAATAAGCCATCAAATATTTCCACTAATTCCAGTTCCCGAATGTTTGTTTTTCAATCTAATCGCTCTAGTGATAGAGCAAAAAATCCTTCAACTTATTCAGGATTTTGACGACTATGAAATATCTCACTCCAAAGAGTGCTAATTCAGAACCTAAAGCGGAACCAGCACCACAGAATCAACCAAAAAAGATCCAGAGCGACTACCTAGAATTATTTGCTCGATGGATTGTCACGTTGGTTTCACTGCCATTCATCTTTATTTCGCATATTGTTGCTCAATTCGTTACTCCTGGCACGTCTGGTTATAAGCTTGTTGGTGCAATTGGTTTTTGGATTGGCACACTGCTTTCTACTGATAGTATTTGGCAGGTTTTATTTCAAGGAAAACCCCTTTTGCCCTGGTTTGAAACCGAATGGGTAGGTTGGATTGGTTGGTTACAATTGCCATTTAATGCCTTATTTTGGATTAGTTTTGGTATCTCTGCGCTCGTTCAAGTGATGGAAGCTCGCACATTGCGGGGCAAAGATCCAACTACTGCCAAAAATGAGTTTGAGGAGTCAAAACAATACACCCTTGGCAGCAAACCTAGTGGAAATATTGACCTAACAGTTGCTCTGTGGGGTGATTATAAGAGGGCTGGTATGAAAGAGCGTTACACGGGTGGAGCGATCGCATTATTTTTCTGGTTGATAGATGTCACTACCACATTTGCAGGTAGGTGGCCTTTTAGATACACAAACCCATTATCAATCATTGCCTGTTTTGCTTACAACATCGTTTCGATGATGGCAGGCGAGATTGGTTACAGCATTTGGAAATTGACTAAGTAAGCACTAGTTCTTGGCAAGAATTCTTTAAGAGTTGATTCGTAAAGAAAATCTTAAGGGTACTCAACTCATTACTAGGTCTGAGTTTCAGCGAACAAGTGCTGTATTGAGTTAAATTCCTGAAACCCTTATTGAACAAGTACTTTACTTGAGTTTACAAATTAGCTCTAACTTCTCCCATACCTTAATTATTCATCCAAAAACTTAGATTTGTAACAAGAGGCGAAAAATGGAGCAAATACCAATACTTGGAACACAAGAAACGGCACAGCTACGTGGCGATTATCCTAGTATTGAGTATTTGGAAGCTGGTAATATCGGCTCTTGGCTGCAAGAAAGACAAGACCAGCTGTTAATCCGTGCTAGAGATGAACGTAATGGCATGAATCTCGCTAAGTTCATCACCCTGGCCACATCTGCGGTTGGGGCAGGGGAGCAACGCGATTTTGTGAGGTCGGGTAAAAAAGTGCGATCGCTAAAACTT
>NZ_CAWUDO010000121.1:0-19251 GCF_963920935.1 Nostoc sp. CCY 9925
CTCTGAGGTTCATTCACGAAGCTCTGAGGTTCATTTACAAAGCTCTGAGGTTCATCGGCGAAGCTCTGAGGTTCATCAACGAAGCTCTGAGGTTCATCAACGAAGCTCTGAGGTTCATCAACGAAGCTCTGAAGTTCATTTCCAATGCCCCATGCCCCATGCCCCATGCCCAATCCCCTTTTCACTTCTGACTTTCTTTAACTTGTGCAGTTAACCTTTGTAGACGACCAATCATGTTCAGCAACAAACTCCTCGACACTTCCGAATCATTGCGTAACAGTGTCTCAAAATCCTTCGCCTCTATGACCAAAACTCGATTTATTTCAGCCTTGGCAACTACATTTGCCGATCGCGCTTGCCTAGTCAAAACTCCCATTTCACCAATAGTTTCGCCTGACCGAATTGTGTTGACGACAACCTCAATATCTCCTTGCAGAACCGTTACATCAACTTCACCATCGATTAACAACAGCAGTTCATCAGATGGTTCTCCAGCCTTACAGATAATTTCTCTTTGACGGTAAACTCGAATCTCAGCCTTGCGAGCCAGTTCGAGCGTCGCTTCCGGCTTCACCGTTCGCAAAAGACTGGTTTCAAACATCAATAACAGCTTATCCAGGGTGCTGAAAGTTTCTTTTGCTACTGCTGAGTCTACTGGTGATTGCTTTTTCCAACTCACAGTTATGGCTGGTTCCTCTGCTGGGCTAAACCGAATCACATCTCCTGGCTGGAGACTCACTGTATCATTTTGTATGCGTTTATCATTAATACGTAAGCCATAGGCACTTTTGAGCGCCGTTAATCTCACTTCTTGCTCGTCAAGATGAAATATCGCGTGGTACTGAGATACTCTGGCATCGGGCAAGATGAGATCATTTGCTAAACTACGTCCCACTTGCACGGCTGATTGCTGAAAGATAAGCTGTTGTATTTTTCCCTCCACCTTCACTTCAGCTGTGAGAGTTTGCAACAAAGCAGCAGCCTGTCCTTCATCCAGACCCAAAATATTTTCTGCTGTCTCCTGCACTAGCCAATCTCCGGGTTTTGTGGAGTTGAGTAACTGGCGCGCTTGTTCGCGGCCTTGCTGTGGATCGAGTTGCTCTAGGGCGTAAAGTGCAGCTGCTTGGATGAGTGGCTCTAGTTCTTGCAAAAGTTCTTTAAGAACATCAATCACAAAGGGCTGATGATTGGCTGATATCACCTTTGGTATTGGTTGTCCAGCAACAAATATTTGCGTCGGTGCTTCGTCATCAACTATCTGTGCTGGAGTATCAAAGGTTGCTGCTAATTCTAAATCATCGGGTTGCAGAAGTGCGATCGCTTCCTCAGCAATTCTTTCTTGCCACCGCCAAGTATTATTAGCTTCATTCAGAATATTTGGCAATACATTTTCTGCAAGTATGCCAATGGCACTAGCTATTTTCACAGCTTCCGGCGCATCTTGCAAAACTTCGAGAATACTCAATAATTGCTTGGTGATAATTAGTTGTTTATTTTCAATAGCGACTAATCGCAGCAAGACAAACACAGGTGCTTGATGACTTGGAAAATTACTTAAAGCTTTGTAGCGGACAATTAGCTCCTTTAATTGTGTAAGTAGTATCTCTGCTTTGCGGAGAATAGCACTGTTTTCATCAATCATTTGGGATAAAATTTGTGCTTCTTCCTCTGCGGTAATGCCATACTCTTGTTTCAGGGCTTGAATTTGCTTGTCTCGGCGCTGGAGTGCTTGACGCAAGGGAACTCCCATTTCTATCAAATCTAACAATTGTAGTTCTAAAGCTTGCCGATAGCTTTCGATTCTTAACTGATTTTCCCGACTTCTGCGTTTAGTTGGATCTAATAAAGATGGGTTTTCTACTCCCAATTCCGTCAATATATTGAAGTGTTCTTCATCCTTAAGTCCTAATTCCAAACGGATTTGCTTGAGTTCGTCTAAGCTATTTGCCGGCTCTACATTTCCTTGTTCTAATTCTTCGCGCAGCAATCCTTTGTAAACCTGAAAGCTAGATTCTTTACTAAAACTGGGCAGTACTTTAGCAAGAACATACACCTCATCGGGTTTCAGGTCTGCCATTGACCGACCCTCTAAGAATTTAGAGAAATCAACTGTTAATTTAGCCAACTGACGACGCAGACTTTCTGCAAGACTTTCCCGCGAATAAGTTTCCGCACTGCGGCTGAGTGTCCTGTACAGCCACAATGTACTGACGAGAATGACTAAAGCGTTAAATCCTAGCTCTATGAAATTTGGTAGTTGTTTGAGTATGGGACGGCCAGCAAATAAGAAATAACAATTGAAAACTACAAAGGTAGAAATTGCAAAAATATTGTGTTGTACCTGTTGTTTACTGAGAGGTTTATTAATCCGTTGACAATAAGCTTTGTATTCTTTTTCTACCCTCGACAATAAGAAGTAACTGGCTGCAACAAAAGCCCCAATAGTAAGAGGAACTGCAACTAATTTCGGAATCGGAATTTGCTTACCAAAAATATAAATTCCTGGATTTAAAAGAGTTGATAACTGATTTTCTTCATGACTCCAAATTCCAGAATAGTAGTAATCAAGAGTGCCAGAATATAAAAAATAGTAAAGATAAAAACCGATGACTAGTCCCACATAGCCGTATTGAACTAATCTCCGACCTGGCTTGTTAAAAATTTCCCAGTAAGACCGTTCTGCATCAATGTCCATACAAGGAGATTGGCAGCTAACACAGGCGCTTTTTTCGTTACCATCTTTATCTGATGTCCGGCACATAGACTGAGTAACAATCTGTTTTTGACCTTGGTGAGCCTCACTTCCTAACAATCCCCTTGGCCCGTTATAGACCATCTGCACAGGAGCCATAGGACAAAAATATTGACACCAAGTTTTACCAGCAAACAGATAATTTACCAATATTGCTGATAGAATTGTCAGAATAATAAAAGACCCTAAAAACAGGCGATCGGCATTAATAAATAAAATTCTCAAGCAAAGACCAATGCAAAGAAACCCAAATTGGAAGTATAAATGATTGCGACCAAGCCAAGAATCTTTTGCTATTTTAGCTAGTTCATAGCGCACTGCTCCTGTGCGAGGGTTAGTGATTTTGCGTTGACGTTGCTTACCTAATGCTCTCGGAATTTGTGATAGAAAAGATAACGGACAAATCCGCCGCCATGTTTCATGTCCTAAAACAAAGATAATTAATACTCCACAAGGAACTACAATTCCCCAAAAGATTTTGGCTCCTAATGCAAAAGGTTTGACATCAATACACTTTCCTTGGACTGTGACAACCTCTTGGCATTTCATCGGGTCTAAAAGATTCGGATTGAGACGGAAAATACTCCACTCAGTAGTAGGCTGCGTGAGATATGGCGAAATCGGGTCGTAAAATAACGATAAAATGAGTAAAATCCAGCCAATAACGAGCAGCCATCTAACAAAATGCATTTGTTTTTCCGGAACTCGATGAAACATAGTGCCAATCCTGATTATTCTGTATGGTTATGGAAGTTGGCTGAAGTTCTAGAACTCCAATAATTGTGATTTATTGGCTAGATTGTACCAGTAGTAAGACATGGGTTACTAGCCTCGGATGTTTTAGCGATCGCCTGGATCATCAGCAAGACGCGCAACTGACACCTCGAAGTCGCTCCGCTCAATAAAACCGTTGCGATTATCATCGAAGGTGCGAAAACGTTGGAACCTATCCTACTGTTCTAAAAATCCTTACTTATTTCTCTAAAATGTGCTTGAAAAGCTTAATTTTCCGTTTTCAGTTCTCAAGAAGCTTAAGCTTTGTAGCAAAAATATTATTAGTGGGATAGGTTCAGCAACATTAGGACTAGCAAGTAAGGTAGTTGCTAAAACTGAACTAAACAATAAAGTATTGCCAAACCAGATTTTATTCATTGACAGGTTAGGTAATTACCTAGATTTTGCTGTAGCGAAATGGATTATACAGCGATCGCCTTTGTGAGCGCATCGGACAAAGATCCTAGTTTTGACTAGGATCTTTGTCCTATATAATTGATACTTATGTTAAGGCGATCGCTACCTTTTTTCTGAATTTAGTATTTATGTACTATATTTAGATGCGTTCGCCCTGTGAATGGTACTGATAACACACTGAACATTTTTGGCTCAAGCATCTTTAACAATGGCAATAATGGCCTTGAAATTGATGCTAGTGACAGTACCGTCACAGTCAGTGCTAGCAACTTTACTGGCAACACTGGCGATGGAATCAGCTTCGACGATGGTGGCAACAACCTACTGACCATTGGCAATGCCGATATCAGTGGCAACACAGGCGATGGCTTGGATATTAATAGCGATGTACAAGGAGTGCGAAAGTTACCCGATAATGAAGCTTTTAGTTGATTTACTTTATCTAAATACCTGCGTCTTTGTTAATATCAGTTATCCTGATTCTTGCCAAAGATTATATTCTCTAAAGTGCTTTTATTATGGCAGTAGAGGGGAATTGTGAATCAAGCAAGACTTGGTTAAGTGGTATTACAATAACATTAATCATCCCTGGCGATCGCTCAAACAGTTTGCTAGGGATTTTTATTTTGTCTCTGATTTAACCTCATCTTGCAGCAGCACGACTCACAACTTTATCCCCTCCTGGGGATGAAAACAAGATAAAATCTAGGAACTGTGGCTCAAATGATGCTATGCCTCGACGCTCTCAAAAAAAGCCAAATATCCCTCCATCTCCGCTTACATGGCCGCCGGACACAGAGTTAATCGGCTTAGAATTTGAGTTAGTCCCCGCAAAAGATTGTTACCTCTTCCCTCAGTACACTATTGGACTACACGCCTGGTTTCTCCAGCAAGTGGGTTCTACAGACTCTGAACTTTCTGCTTACCTCCATGATGGAGAGTCAGAGAAACCGTTTACTATCTCAGCTTTAAATGGAGAGATTATCAGTAGCGGTAGACAAATACAACTATCTGCAAACACCTCTTATCGTTGGTATGTCACAGCTTTATCTAATCGAGTGCAACAGTGGATGGCGCAATGGGTTGAAAATTTGCCAGAGGTGCTGGAATTAAAAAATGCCCCTTTGCAGATTCGTTCTGTCAAAATTGCCCATCCTCCCACAACTTATAAGCAACTGCTAGAATCTGAGCTTAATGAGACTTTCGCTCTGAAATTTCTCAGTCCTACAAGTTTTCGCCGCAAAGGTCATCACTTCCCCCTACCAGTACCAGCGAATGTATTTCATAGCTACCTGCGGCGCTGGAATGACTTTTCGGGGATGTCTGTTGACCAGGATGCTTTTTTGGCTTGGGTAGATGATTATATATTGATTACTCGTTGCCAACTAACAACCGCGAAGGTATTGGCGGGGAAGAAAGGCGCAGTCACAGGATTTACTGGGGCAATTGAGTTTAGTTTAGCTAAAGATGCAGCCAAACAGCCAGAATTTGGGCAGTTATTTTCTGCTTTAGTCAAACTTGCACCTTACTGTGGTACTGGTCACAAAACTACCTTTGGCTTGGGACAAACACGTTTGGGTTGGTCATCTCAAGTTATCCAAGATATACCTGATGTGCAAACTGTCTTGGCGAAACGCATTGAAGATTTAACACAGATTTTTAAGGCACGACGCAAGCGGACGGGTGGCGATCGCGCAGATGAAATAGCCTCAAAATGGGCGACAATTTTAGCACGGCGGGAAATGGGCGAGTCATTGCAGGTGGTGGCAGAAGATTTAGAGATGCCTTATGAAACGGTGAAGACTTATGTCAAGTTGGCACGACGCGCTTTGAAGAGTGAGGAGTAGTTTGGTATACTCTTCTTTAATCAAGCGGAACCTTGAAAATTTAATATTGCGTTTCCTAGTGAAAGTTAAAGTGTTGGTTTTTACTCTACACACGCAAATTTTTAGCGGGGGTATGCCAATGCTTGAAACCCTTATTCTTTCGTTGACCCCCGCTAATCGCTTACTGCGTAAGGCGTTGAGATGTCTGTATTAGTGGTTAATTGTCATTAAAATATGCTTATTGACAGCAAAATTAGACCCCCCGCTAAAATGGCACTTTCAAACCCAGTCTTAGCAAGTGTTCTAGAAGGGTAGGGTTTTCAAATCATTACCCCTCACGGGGATGGAAACGAGCCGCTTTTTCAGCAGCATTGTAATTTACATAATGGTTTTCAAATCATTACCCCTCACGGGGATGGAAACAAATTATTTTGTTAAGTCTTTAAGAAGACTGTCTGAGAAAGTTTTCAAATCATTACCCCTCACGGGGATGGAAACACTCCCGTAGTTGTCCCTGCGTATAAAAGCAGAAAATTGGTTTTCAAATCATTACCCCTCACGGGGATGGAAACGCTATGCTTACCGAAGAATAAAAACCTAGCAACAACAGCAGTTTTCAAATCATTACCCCTCACGGGGATGGAAACTCTTGCTCTGTGAGCAAGTTGTGGGCATATCTAAGCGAAAGTTTTCAAATCATTACCCCTCACGGGGATGGAAACTGCTTTTGAGCTTACTGTGATCAAATAGATCACATTCGGTTTTCAAATCATTACCCCTCACGGGGATGGAAACACGATGCCGTCATCTCCTACTAAAACTTCAGCAAATTGTTTTCAAATCATTACCCCTCACGGGGATGGAAACTGCATAAGAGCATCTTCAAATTCCTGTCGGGTGACTTGGGTTTTCAAATCATTACCCCTCACGGGGATGGAAACGTTTTAATTCCTCTAATCTTCCTTGAGAGCTAGCCCGTTTTCAAATCATTACCCCTCACGGGGATGGAAATACATTCGGGATTTAGTTAAAGTTGGAGTGGATTGTGCGATCGCTTTTAGTTAGAGTTGGATTTGTAGAGTGATGCGATAGTGCATGATTAAATGAATAAATAATCGCTATAAACAAAATATCTATGGATTGGCTACCCTCAATTGATTTATCTCACCTGTGGGATTTTGTTATTGCCCAAACTCCTACCCCTACATCTTCACCGCTATCAGCCCCGACGAAAAACTTCAATGACCTTGAATTACTAAAAAGCCAGTTAGAATTTCTCAAAGCTACAAATGGTCAACTAGGTGAAAGCTTTAACAGATTTGTTGCAGCAATGCAATTTACTTTAGTGGTATTTGCTTTTTTGGGTGGTGTTTTAGCTTTTGCTATAGGTAAAAATTTAGATGATGCGAAGAAAGTAGCCAGTCAATTAATTAACCGAGAAATAGAAAATAAAATTACCGATTTAGTTCAGTCTGAAGTTGAGAGTGTCAAGCGTTCTTTGCAGCGCGAAAGGGTAATTGGTTCAACAGTTGTCGATTATTACTTACCTAGTAACGACACAACAGAACCCAATGATTGTAAGCTGCTGCGTACAAGAGGTTTTGATAAAGTTAGATATTGGAATCAAAAGAAGAAACCGAAAAAGCCAGTCGGAGATATTTTTGTTTTAGATTTAATAAATTCTAAGCTGTTGGAAGGACAAGATTTTGCTGGATTATCAGACAAAGATGCCGAAAATAAGCGGGAAGACAAAGTAAAAGAGCAGATTAATTTAGCATTAGATTGGTTGGATAAAAATACTGTTTTGGTGATTTATGTTAAGGGAAGGTATAGAGAAATAGATAATTTGGCAGCGCGAGTTGATTACTATTATATTCCTGTAAATGCACCGATAAGTTTGCTGGGAATTGTTGCGGACTCAGCCTATGTTGCTTATGGGCAGAGTAATTTTTAGGTATTGATAATGAATTATAAAGGTTAAATACTATGGTATTTAACGTGTTTGATACTGCCATCTTCTTTAATTGCCGTTACCTTGACTTTGACTTTGACGATTTGTTTTTCTTGTAAATTTTTGGCTTGTTTAGGTTCTTTCTCATTGGGAATGAAAACATCTCCTACTTGATAAGAAACCTTACTGCCAGTAATTTTAACTACTGTAGCATCGAGTATCTGGTCAATTTCAAATTTCTGGGATTGATTTGTAATAGTCTGGTTTTTGGTTTCTGGAGGTGATTTCACTACAGGTGCGATTGCAGGTAAGACTTCACCACTTTCAATTTTCTGCTTATAAAAACGAATTAAGCGTGCCGACCAGCCGAGTATTGTTAATACTCTAGTAGCATTATCCTGTTTCATGTCAAAGTATTGTTCACAGGCATAGAGAATACTGTCATAGTATTTAGGAACATTACCTGTATGCCCAATTTGTTTGCCGTATTTGACTAAATGCTCTAGATATTTAAATAAAGTAGATAATACATTGTTTTTACTCTTACCCTCAGCTTGACGAATTTTTGCATAAAGATAAGCAATGGCTTTTTCTAGCTCAGTCTTAATTCCATCGGAATTAGAGCGAGATTCCCGATTGAGCTTTATTTGTTCTTCAGCCAAAATACGCGCAATATTGTGCGCGATTTGTGACTCATATTCTGTCAGGGAATAAGTGCTTTCGTCGAGATAAACAGCCATTAGTAGTTTTCGTAAGGTTGACGAGTAGTGGGATAACTTAAAATTTGACTTAATTGTTCTAACTGCGGTTTTTCAATTAAATTTTGATTATGGGCTGCTTGTATGTGTGTAAGAAGAAATTGCTGCAACAATTCACCTTTTAACTTTTTATCATCTGGATTAGAGAAAGACTTATAGTGCTTACATAAATCATCTTGATTTTGCATCACCTGAACTTCCGTGATTTTCACGATCATTGTTCCCATCCCAATGGGTTTTCCCGCACCAAGCTTTAGTGCAAAGGGATAATTTGAGTCTTGTCCCAAAGCAATTAATAGCGCTCCTAGTTCTTTAGATTGAAGATTTCTAAAGTGTAACTGTGTTGAAAAAGTATAGTTTCTACTTGCTTGTTGGACGCGAATTCCATCTTTTTCACCCTTATCTAAAGCACGAACCATGTGATAATAAAACTTCCGTCCAGCAACCTTACCTTCATGATAATAATTGCTTCCTTGAGGTCTTGGCGACCATAAAGCAGGCATATAACCAACGCCAAAACCATTTGTGTTACAGTGTGCATCTCGGATGTTAATTAATCCTTGCCAACCCCAATTATCTCCCGATGCACCAAAGACAACTCCCGCCGGACAAATTTCATTTTGTCTGCGAGCAGGTAAGCGGTCAGGTGGGTTATTGTTTTTTGGCTTTACGCCTAAGCGACTATTAGTAATTGCTTCATAGATAGCGCGGAGACAACCTTTTAAAGAACTGCCTGGAATCAACAGTGTTTTATCTACCCCCTGCTCCATCGTCTTGATGAGGGGTATACCATTTTTATCAACATCGCTACCCATCAGCGCTACCCCAGTGGCAACGTGCAGCGCTGTCTGTACTTGGAGTGTGAAAAATAAAGTACCGTGCAAGCAATTGCTTTGATATTTCTCATGTCCAGGAGGAGTGCAAGCGCTGGGTGGTTTATCAGGAAACCGAACGAGTTCGTATGGTGTGGGTGCGCGTTCATCTGAACCGCCATTGGTATTAGAGCGATAAGAACTGTTAGTCATGGGAATTTTTCAGCGTTAAAGCGACAAAGTGAACCGTAGCTGTGTTCTTGTCTCGAAAATAGCGTTGGGCAATATTATTAACTACATCTGACTCTAGTCCTTTGGGAAAGCGAGTTTCATCTTGGGGATGTATGAGTACATTTTGCTCAATTATTTCCCAATCGCGTTTGATCGCCCTAAAACCTGGTATTATCTCCTGTGAACCGAGTAGCAATACCTGATACTTACCTTGCCGAATCTGCCAACGCACCTCTAGGACTGAATTAAACAGTTGCCCTTGTGGACTAGGAAAGGGTTCGGGGTGTTTTGGAATCACACCATTGATGGGATAATTTTTTAAGCGATCGCGGATATCATCTTCTAATTTGTCAAATTGGCCTTTTCTGCGCTGCCAAAACCCCCCTACCCGATGCGCCCAACGTAAAAAATAGTAACTAGGTGTAGTTGTCAGTTCTTCCAACCGCTTGATTAATTCATCTGTTGAAAGAGGTTTTTCGCTTACCCAAACGTTGCACATAAAGCCCCTCTTTCTTCCAACAACTTGCTCCAAGCGGCAACGCTTTGCATAAATAATTCGGTAATATAAGTTTTGTCTTCCCAGCGCAGTTCTACACCAAAGCCGTATTCCATTGATGTTGGTGAGACTGTACTAACTTCATATTTGTCATTTGAGGGAAACCCGTAAGGATTGGCACGATCTTCTTGTAAAAATTCCCCAGCACCTGCAAGATAAACTTTATCCCAAGGCGTGGAACTGCCAAACGGATGAATTTGCCCTTTGTCGTCCAATATGCAACCAGGGTACTGCACAACAGCGCTGTTGTACTCTAAGCGAACTATACCTAAGCCCCGTGATTTGGCAAAACCAATACCAAACCAGCCTGCGTTTAAATCACGCAACACCAATGCAATTAATCCCAATTGTGCTAGAGAAAAGTTTTTCAGGTGAATTTTGGTCTGAAACGCGCCACCTGTACAAACTTGATAGTCAAAAGGCCCGTGTGCTACTGAACCAAATACCCTATCAATGGCGACACCATTACGTTCTTCGATTTTAACTGGTACTGAAGTATCAGGATACGCATCTTGAATACGGAGACGGCTGGCGATCGCAATATTGCCAAATATCTGGTCAGTAAATGATGATTCTTTATATATGGCTGGTGCTGGTAGTTTCTTTTTAGAGTCCTCTGGGTCGTTTAAATAGTCATAGTCATTGGTTAACAACGGATTACTGGCCCAGATGCGGTTTGGATCTTCTGGCTTGCGATCGTCGCCAACAGTACGCACAATGCGTTCGGCGTGGGCGCGAATTGCACCTTTAAGCGAACTCCCAGGAAGATAAATTGTGCGTCCGCCAGCATGGTAAGTTTCGACAAATTCCATCTGGGGTTTGGTGGGGTCTGCACCTTCTCGACCAGATTTAATCAAAATAGGGCCATCTGGAATAATTGTCAGGTCAAGTGTGCAGTGGTTAACAAATCGCTTGTGCATGATTTATTGATATTTAATTAGGACTATTGGCTGTATTATTTAATTTCTCTGTTAATTCTTTAAGCTTTTTATTTAAATGTTTAATAAAAGCATCAGTCCATGTATACGGTAGAGGTATCACATCATCACACGGCGAATTTCCATTAGAGCTAACTAATTTTTTGAGATATGCGATCGCCTTATTTGAATTAACTTTTTCTTTCTTATTTTCATCTCGGACATCAACCCACTTCATCTCATTAATTATGAGCTTAACAACTCCCAATCCACGAGAACGTCCGCCACCAAGGGGAATTTGTTCGGTTTGAAACTGGTGCAAGCCAATCATCAACATCCCTAATTCCCATTCTTCAGCATTTTCAATCACTGCATGAAATATAAATGGAGTCCCGGCTGGCACAACTTGAAAGTCATAAAGTTTGCCATCACCAGCAGTTTCAGTATCTCTATCAATGGCAACACCATCGCGTTCTTGATACTGCCCAAACCAATTTTCTTCAGGTTCACTTACTGTTAGATCGCGAATTTGGAATTTGCTTGCTAGCCAAGGTGAACCAAATAGCGAAGAGACTAAATCAGTGTTGTTGATAATAAATTCGTGTAGTTTCTCTTCTCTTAATTGTGGTTTTAAATCTTTATTTTGCTCTTTAAACTCAGACATTCTATCTGGAGGAATTGACCACTCTGTTTCTTGGGCTGGATTAGCAGCAAAATCTTGATGAATTCCGCGCAAAAAACTTTCAAGACGCGAACGTAACGCACCTTTGAAACTCGAACCAGGGATTAATGGTCTACCTAAAGCATCTTTGATAACTGGCAAATCCGAGCCAATTGGTTCAGATGAACGTCCGGCACTAATTCTTAAGGCTGTAACAGTTTCGAGAATACCGATAATTTCTAGACGATTCTTAAAGATTTCAAACATAGTTTTTATTTAGTACGAGGTGTAACTATTGGTTCGGATTTTTGTTTACGGATTTCATTTAAATATTTCAGATAACGGGAACCATAGCCAAGGTAGCGGCGAATTATATCCAGCCAGATAGGTTTAAAATTAACCCCAGAATAATTATTAGCAATTTTGTTGGCTTGAGTTTTTAAATCATGATCGATATCGTGGATAATTTTCGCCGCCAAGGAATTTTTACCCGTACCCCACTTATTATCTCGACCAACCTGATAGCAAAGGAAATTTTTGATGACTTCTGCACTATCAGTCGTATCAGCAACCCTAACTAAGTTACGAAACTGTGCTTCTTCAAGCTTATCTTTCCCTTCTTTGGGATAATCGCAAGTATCTAATGCTGTTTCAATCGCAGTTACTAAGTCATCTTCTGCTTGGCGAATATCTTTTTGAATTTTGAGTTCGATTTTTGGTGTTAATGATTGACTCATACTGCACATTCCCGAAATATTTGATGAAACTCGTTGCAAATTTCCACTTGTCCAAACCCCTCACTGGTGCGATCGCCCACACCCCTCAACTCTAATTTAGAGAGTGCATTCTTCCACAGTTGCGGGTTTTTAGTGCTAAATAAATAAACCGACCCTTTATTAGTTACAAGTTCAACATCTTTCATCAAACCCCAAGCACTATTCCAACCAGAACTGTAACTGTAGCTACTGTAAGCAGTATGGAGTTGTAAGCTAGGGTCTTCCACAACCGCAAACTCCTTGAGCATTTCTAGTGAAATTACTGTAGTACGTTGCCAATTATCAGTCAAAATTGCATCAGAGTGCAAGTTGAGTGTAAAGAAAGTGCGATCGCGGAGTGACTCTATAAGAGTATCGCTCATTGAGTTGGGTGTGCGATTACCAAATGCATCAGACCAGTCTTGCCAGCGTTTGTGCAATGCTTGATTAAATGCATCAATGCGACTAGAAATATTATCAGGAAGTGGAATTTCTTCGGCAGTAATTTTGACTTTCCCTAACCCCCGCGATACTGAACCACCAAGCCGAAAAACTTCAGAATTAGCTTTGATAAAACCAGTGAGTTTTTTAGCTAACGAGTTATTAGGAACGTTAATATAGCCGCGATAGACGTAGTTCTTCCATGTGATATTTCTGCTCTCATTTGCAGCTATAAATGCTTCGTTGAGAACTTCGATACTGTATAAAATATCATCACTAGATGTAGCACGATAACGGTTAATGCCAACCCGCGTCAACAAACGACTTGTAGTAGTATGGGTGCAGTGTTGCCCGTTATTTTTGCTATACAAAGAATTGTAGGTTTCAACTCGCGGGTCTACCCCTTGTTCTAATGCTTTCAAACTACTGGGGTCATAAGGATGGTTGAATTGTTCGGCGCAAAACCAGTCAATTAATGTATCAAATACACCATGTCCTTTGGGAAAAAAGCCGGGATTGGCTTTGGAACTAACAGCAGTTGTAGGTAAAACTTTGATAGTGTTATTCACTATCTGATGCTTACTGCCAACTTTAGCAACTGCGGGGTAGGCATTTTGAAAGATGGCTGGATTTTCTGCTAAAAATAAGTCTGCAAAGTCACCACCGTTAGCTGCCAGATTTTCCAGTTCCATTCCAGTACGTTGTAGGATATGTTTAGCGATCGCACCACGCAACACCGAACCTGGAATGTATTGTTCAACCTCGTTGATAGAACCGCCCGGTTTTTGTTTACCAATTGCCAAGGGTGATAATGCTGTGATGGTCAGTTCAATTCGCTTCATGCAGCACCACCAACTGAAACTTGATGATTTGCTAGATACTCCTTAGCATTCAAATTTGACCATATTGGCTCATCAGAAGATAGCGTCGGTAAATTCTCCCAATGCAACCATCCCAAGCCTGTTGATTTACTCCCTCCTAAAGCATAGATGCGGCGTAAAGCAGCAAAAATTAAGGGTTTTGCTAAGTCAGGACTGCCAGACTCAAAGGGTGGCTGTAGGTAAATATCACCTTTAAACTCTAACTGGGCATTCCCAGGAGATGTTTCTAGCAGATAGAGTTTGTTTTCTTCAGCAGTGCGGCGACGACGGTTGATAGTGACACCAGGGCGAAAAACTTCTGGTAGTTCATCTTTTGGTGTTGCACAGATAAAATCATCCACAATGATGCGGGATGGTAAAATTGGGTCGCCAAAGATTTGCGATACAACGCAGTGGTAGCCCTTGTAGCCACTAACTTGATATATTTCTCTAAATTCGCTCAAAACTTGACCTTCATTTGGACAAAGTTCTGTTGCTACTGGTGCATAAAAAATTTGCCAGCCTAACGCCCGTGCGAGTTTTTCACATTCGTGGCGTAGCCTACCTTTAATTTGAGAACCAGGAATCAGCAGTTGTCCTTGGACATTGCGGACAATGGGTTTATCTGCAAGCGACCCCGATGAGCCACCCGCACCAACGCACAAGGCAGTATCAATAATTGCCGTCACTTTTTCCCAGCCTTCAGATACTCTTTGGGGAGGTGCATTCAGGTCAATCATTACTTTACTCCTTGTTCTTGCTGTTCTCCTTGGTTAGCTGGCGTTTGGTCATCTTCGACTATAAACGGGTATAAATCTACTAAGTCGCGCCAAATAGTTTCATAGATGGTTTTTTCTACTTCTGCATCAGATTCTTTTGGTTTTATGGACATCCACGGGGCAAGATTACCGTGATTATTTTCATCTTTTGGTTGACACCATGCCTTCTCAAAGTCGGTTTCTAGTTGGTTTTGACCTTGTTGCAGTCGTACTCGGAAATAGCGATAATTTAGAATAGCTGTATGTTTACCTCTCTCTAACAAACTGCGAATTTGATATAGTTGCGATTTCGGAAATTTAGCTTTTTTCAATACTTCCACAGTCTGCAATAACCCTCCTAGTTCATGAAGGGTATAAGGTGAAGCGTAGAATTTGAGATTATCTTTTGTTAATCCTTGTTCGCGGAAATCTTTAATATTTGACGCAATTATTGTTACGGCTTTTAATGCTAAAAAGTCAACCGTTCCACCGTAATAGTTATAGTAGCGTTTGAGTTCTTTAGCGAGTTTCTTCGATGATTTCAATAATTGATTTGTGAGTTCTTGTGCGTAGTAAATTGGGGTATTTTCCGCAGTTATCAAAACACCTGCGGACATACTTAATTCACACTGGGATGTATACTCAGATGGATTTTCGCCTTGATAACGGTGGACTTTTTCGGGGTCGTATGGTTTGTTAAGTCTAAATCCTGATGATTTTAATATTTCTCGTTCAAATTCTTCACCAATAGTTTTGGCAACATCTAAAGCTTTATCCGCAGGTACAATTAATAACACATCATCGCCACCAATCGTAATAATTTCAAATGGATAAATCCAATCATCATTACGGTGGAAGTTATCTGGATCGATAAGATTATTGAGCCTGCGAGGTTGAAGGTGTTTTTTCAGCGCAATGTAAACAGAATTCTGGGTTGCATTTAAGACTTGTTCGCTAAACTCGCGGTATTTATCTGGTGTGCGGATGTGCTGGCGGAGGTAGCCACCCATATTATTACCATCTGCATAGATATAGCCAACAAAACCGCGAGGCGTGCTAACGTTACCTATTTCACGCAAAGAAAAAGCTTCTGTTACTGGGTCACCTTGTGTTATTTGATAATATTGGCGATCGCTTCCCGATTGTTCTAAAAATTTGTGAAATCTTGTCACCCAACTAGGAAAATAACCAGGACTCCATAGTTCTTCTTTCCCTGATTGTCGGCGAAATCGAAAATTTCTGTACCAGCGTCGTCGTTGCTGGCGATCGCGTTTGCTGCGCTGCCCGACGATGACTTTTGGTGCTAGGGCATCGGAAAAACTAGGTGTTCCCGGTAAATTCGTTGCTGCCACAGCTGCTCGATTGTCTGTTTCATCCCGTTGCAAGTAGGGATGAGTTTCAAACATCGGCGGGTAGGAACGACTCTGACGTTCTGCCTTGAGTGACACATTTCCGTTACGGCGGTGGGTAAATTGGTTCGCAAGTTTTCCCACAAGTTCGTTAAAATTCTTGCGTTGCCAAAATTTCGCTTCTAGGTCAGCTTCACTTGATTGATCAAAATAAGCTTTAATGATGGGATTATTTTGTTTTTTCTTGTATTCTTCAAGCCATAGCGTATTCTCAATTGGGTTTTGCAGCAACCCAAAGCGGAATTCTAAAAGTCTGAAAGTGTCACCAACAGCGCAGGAGTTGGCAGTCAGAGTTTCGTGAGTGTAGCGTTTTTCAATTGCATTGGCGAGTTGATGAACAAATGCCGCAGGGCAGAAAGTAAGAATGCTGCCGCCTGTGGAGTAGATAATCAGTTCGGGAATTAGAGCTTGTCTTAATTCGACGAATTGGTTATTATTCAGCCACTTTCTCATTTTTGGCGATCGCTTGCCTTCCCCAAAAAAACCGGGAATATCATCAAGGTTAATACGGTCAAGTAAAGCCGAAGCACCACGAATATCGTTCAGTTTCGCCGCTTCAAAAACATATTGTTTAATCTTTGTCGCACCACCATAAACCAAGCCAATAGGCGTTTTATCTTCCCAAAGTTTTAAGTAATCCTCTTTTTCTTTTAACTCATTGAGTGTTTTAGGGGTAGGGTCTTTAAAGGTATCGACAAGTCGCTGTGCTTGTTGAACAACAGATTCCGTACTTTTTGGTACAACCTGCTCTTTTTGCAATGCTTGTCCCATTTGATGCAACGTACTGAGTTCATCTTGACTCATAGTGTGCTTTTCGCTCCAAGCAAGACACCAGGCTAGTGCAGTAATTGTACGCGTGCGAGAATCCTTTGTCATAGGCTTAAATCAAAGCAATGAGTGATAAGCATCAACTTGTCAGTAGTCTGATTTTCTGCGGTGAGGGTCTGATAAACAGTAACTTTTTTATCTTTTAAAGATCTACACTATTTCATACTCAGTTTCTAGCCACAATGAAAAAATACAAAAATTTTTCCCTGAGGGCAAATTTAAGAGTGGTTAAAGCGCTGTGAAAACCAGTCTCAAAACTGGATTTGTCTCCTTTTCCTGCACTCTCTTGACAAATGTGCCATTACCTTAACTTCTCACCGACGATCGCAGAATACAATGCTGACTCACGCAACGTGCAGATGTTCTTCAATGATTTGATTAACTTTGCTCAGAAATTGGGTACTGAAGATAAAAGAGCGATCGCCAAAAATCTCATTCAGTATTAAGCACGTAATCTTACACTGATTTGGAAGAAAGAACATTGGCAAGATGGTTCTAGTTGCTGGGTGAGTATTGCTGCTTGCGAACAGTTAGAAAAAATTGTTCTTAGCAATTAATTGGGCATGAGGTATGGCGCATTGGCAGTCTCTGAGGGGTGGGAAGCTTCTTTATAATCTCCCCACTCCCTACTTTTGAAGGTTGTCATTTACAGTAGTCTTTAGCATTTTGAGTGGAATGGACAGTCACTTGTGACCATTCTCTAATGACGAATTCGCTTAAACCGACGTGGGGCGATCGCTTGGGGTCGAGTTTTTGCCAATCACTTTGATTTCCCCAATCGTAAGTATATCCTAGTTGTGTCCACGGGTAATTAATAACGCCGACTGATGCATTACTTGATGAACCGTAGCGGCTTTTAAATTGCTGGGTAAACCAATCTTGATAGCTGTTTGAGATAGACTCAAAGGCATTAGGTAAAGGAAATTCCAGTTCTGCCTCGTGGTCAGTAATGTTAGGATCTTTACTGGGACGAAATAGCGATCGCGGTTCTACCCAAAGTTCAACAATATACCTGTTTGTAGTTCCAGAGTCTGGGGGTAAACCCAAAACTTGGTTGAGTCGATACTCTAGAGATGTTTGACTACTAGGACGATAGGCTTTGCAGAATTTTTGTAAGTCTGGGGTAGCAGTAACCCACAAATCGCGGGGTAAAAGCATCAAGTTACCCACATTCTCTGCATATCCACGAAAGCTTGTCCACGCTACTACTAAAACACGACTCTTGTCCCATTTGAGATCGGTGTTATGCCAAACAATGGGAGTTAGGTTTCGATAGATTTCACCAGGTTCTGCGATTTTTGCATCCTCCACCGCATCCACATAGGCTTGTGGTAAGGGTGGTTGATCTGAAGCATTTGCTGTTGTTGTTTGCGCCACAGATGCACAATCAACAAATGCTGCGGTAATGCTAGCAATAATAGCAGCATAAGGGAAAATTCGTTTTTTGGGGCGATCGCCAGCCTGAACAAAATTCATTAGTAGCATTATCCTATTCAGTTTTTTCATTTAGCAGATATTAATTCGATCGCAGACAACCCTCCTCTTTTGTCTAATAACAACATTGGGAAGATAGTTCTAGCAACTGGCTCAGTATTATTACTTGTGAAAATCAATATCGTCAATAGTCATTTATCACTTGTAATCACTAAAGACAAACGATAAATGATTAAGCTATTGCGCTTTTAAATTGCACAGTTATTTATATAGCAGGCAACAGGCAAAAGGCAACTGGTTTGAAAGTCTCTTGGTGTCGGGGTTTTACCATCAGTTTATGTCCTAACTTAGCTGGCAACTGCTATAACTGTTGGTTGTTGACCGTTAACTGTCAACGTCAACAACCAACACAAAAAGATGTCCTGCATTATCAGCGCAACAGGTTATTTATATTTTGTTGCATTTGTTTACAACAACTGCATGATTTTATTGAGGTTTGTGAATATTTTGTATTTCTGCAAGGAATATTCCTTTAGACTGAATTTCAATATAAAAAAGCTGGGGAGAAATACAAATGCATTCGTTAAATATATTCTGTCACGAATTTGTAGTTGCTGTTTCCTTTGTGGCTTGCATCCTTGGACTGGCGTTACTGTGGGACAGTAAGCAGCACAAAAGTGATGTACAACAAACAGAGCAGATTCTGTTTAGAATGAGCTTTTCTTATTGGTTAGTTTATTGTATAGCTTTTGGCATAGAAAAAATAGTTTTACCCGAATGGGAATCTGTCTTGATGACTTTAAGAATAACTACCGCTCTGTCATATTTCTTAACTTTTTCTTGCATCGTGAGTCTGCCGCTACACAAATTTGCAGTACACCGTGTTGAGGAATAAGTATTAGGATATCGGGCATTGGGCACTTCTGCTGAGGGTAGCCGAAGTAGCGCAGTCGAAGTAGCGAACGTGAGTGCGTCTCGTAGAGAAGTCGAGATCAGCCGTTGGCGCAGCCTCTCGTAGAGAAGTATTGGGCATGAAAGATGAGGAAGAAATGACCCATGACTAATGACTAATGACTAATGACTAATGACTAATGACTAATGACTAATGACT
>NZ_CAWUDO010000122.1:0-19129 GCF_963920935.1 Nostoc sp. CCY 9925
AAAATTATGAAAAAACGTAGACGCGGAGCGGCTTGCCGCAGGCTACCACAAAGGAGAGGCAGCGCGGTCTTGGGGGTTTCCCCCATGAGCGACTGCCGTCACAAAGAACACAAAGAAATAAGAGTTTCAGAGAGTTTTTGCGTAAGTCCTATAAAAGTGAGTAGGGTAAAAAATAAACCTTAATATTGCTTAAAAATCTTAATTCATCTGCAAATATACAAAGCCAAAATTTATTTTCTTTACTCTGCACTCCCTATTCTTAATTTATTCTCCATCCACCCAATTGCAAAATCAGCGACTAATGCAATTACCGCTGCTGGAACAGCCCCAGCTAAAATTAACTCACCGTTGACTAGTGATATCCCACGAAAAATAAATACTCCCAAGCCACCAGCCCCAATTGCAGCTGCAATGGTAGCAATACCAACAGCAATCACAGTTGCGATTCGTATCCCCGCCAGAATCACTCCCATTGCTAAAGGAATTTCAACTTGTAATAGTAATTGTCTATCTGTCATTCCCATACCTCTGGCAGCTTCTCGAATCGCTGGATCTACGCCAGTGATACCTGTGTAGGTGTTGCGAATTATTGGTAAAAAAGAATATAAAGTTAAAGCCACAATTGCAGGTAATATACCAATTCCCGCAATGGGAATGAGTAAGCCAAATAACGCCAAACTAGGAATAGTTTGGAGAATATTTGCTATACCGAGAATTGGTTGACGAAGATATGTTTTACGTGTGATTAAAATCCCTAATGGGATGCCTGCAACTATCGCAATTCCAATGGCAATGCTTACTAAAAAAAAGTGTTCTACAGTATGCTGAAGAATTTCTGGGGCATACTTTACAAGAAAGAAATCTTTCATAAATATAAGTCAGAATACAGAATACTATTAATAAGGTATCATTGGGAAATTTTTTCGCTCAGAAAGTTTTTAGATTTTGCACCCAATCCCTAATCCCCAATCCCAATTCCCAGTACCTTTTACGCGTTTTTCAAAGAAGGCAAACATGCTAGAAAAGCTAGGCTTTCTGGATGTTGCGACTTCATAAATTCATCTGTTGTTCCTAATACTACCAATTCTCCGCCATACATTAAACCAATTCTGGATGCCAAAATAAAAGCTTCTTGAATATCGTGGGTGACAAAAACAACTGTTTTGCCTAATTCTTGCTGCAAATGCCGAAACTCTTGTTGAATTTCTAGCCGCGTAATCGGATCGAGTGCGCCAAAAGGTTCATCCATCAACAACACTGGTGGATCTGCCGCTAAAGCCCTAGCTACACCTACTCTTTGCCGTTGTCCACCCGAAAGTTCATGCGGATAACGCCCTGCAAATTGTGCAGGTTCTAAACCTACTAATTGCAGTAATTCATAAACCCGCGTTTTAATTTTTTTCGGTTGCCAACCTTCTAAAGAAGGAACTAAACCTACATTACGCTCAACAGTAAAATGAGGAAATAAACCAGTTTCTTGAATTACATAACCAATTTTTCGTCGTAGTTTAATTTCATCCCATTCAGTTGTGGGAATGCCATCAAATAATACTTCGCCTTGTGTAGGTGTAAATAGGCGATTAATTAACTTCATTGTTGTAGTTTTGCCGCTACCACTGCGGCCAAGTAATACTAGTGCTTCTCCTTGCCTGATGTTGAAATTGAGATTTGACACCAAAGGGCGATGATTGCGGCTAAAGGTGACATCGTGGAATTCGACAGCAATTTTGTTATCTGAGAGCATGGATAAATCAATTTTAGATTTTGGATTGTCAAAAGATTGATACAAATACGTTGATAGGGTAGCATAGCTGTGCTACCCTACGGCGAATCTATATTATGTATCTATATTTTACTAAAATCCGCACATCAATTTTGAGTCGCGATCGCCTACCTAAACCAATTCCCTCAAATTACAGTCCAAGATAGCTTGCTTTTGGAAAATGTCCGAGCATTTTTGGCATTTTAGATTGTTAAATGCAAAATCTAAAATCCAAAACTTAATTGTCTTTTATGCACTTTTTCCATTTCGCTCTGATGCTTTTTCTGCAACTTTTCTCAAGCGAGTTGCTCTCATTTTGCTGATGCGATCGCTATGCCGAATCCCACCTGACATTTCGTATTCTGCACTATCTTTGCCATACTTGACAGCAACAATCATTAGGATTTTCTCAGCACGCAGACTCAACTCTTTTTCCATTTGTTCAACTTTAGTTAGAGAAGAATCAACTAGAGACAAAGCACCATTATGAATATCAAGTTGAGTACGTAAATTTTCGATTGACTCAATCAGTTTTTCCAAACTATTATCTTCATCAAATTTGATACTTGGAACAATCGATTTCATCCCAGCAGCTCTTAACTCAATTTTTTCTAAAATGCGTGATGTACGTTTTTTACGAGGCATAAACTTACTCTCTTAAGATGGTTCTAGAGCTAGCTTGCCTTAATTAAGCTAAATTTCGGTTCAGCAGAAATCGCAATTCTTTCTCATAAAATTTTCACGTTATACCAGTATTATTTCGGTATTTAATTATTCATGTAAGAAGGCAACAGGCAAAAGTAATAAATACGAGGGAGGTCACTTCAGACACGAGGGAAGTCACCTCCGATACGAGGGAGGTCACCTCTGATATGAGTAAGGTCACCTCTGATAGGAGGGAGGTCACTTGCGGTACAAGGCAGGTCACCCCTGATAGGAAGGAGGTCACTTGCGGTACGAGGCAGGTTACCTCAGATACGAGTAAGGTCACCTCCAATACGAGGGAAGTCACCTCCGATACGAGGGAGGTCACTTCCGATACAAGGGAGGTCACTTGCGATACGAGGAAAGTCAGTAAGGAATAATTTTAAAACCCCGATTTCAAAAACTGCCAGCTCGTTGCCTATTGCCTGTGATATTCCCTAAGGGATTTCCAGGAAATAAATTATCCAATCTTGTGGAGTGGGCATCTTGGCATACGTGTCAACTTAACGTGAAACCCTTGCTCTGATTAACTTCTATCATTTCTTTCTTTTCTTCCTTTGTGTCCTTAGCAAGAAAGGCAGAGGGCAGGAGGCAGAAGGCAGAAGGGAATTCTGATTTCTGCCCTCTGCCACGACCGAAGGGAGTAAGGGTTGAAGCCCCACTCCAAAATCTCTGATTTGGTGTCCTGCAATCAGTGTAGGTCTGAAGCCTACACTGCATTGCAAACCTTCTGCCCTCTGCCTTCTGCCTTCTGCCTTCTTCACCGTCCTTTGCGGTTCGTTATCACTCCATCTTTGACACAATGCAGAGAAAAAAGTCTGTAGAAGCCAAGTCTAATAAGCATTTCAAAATTTTTCGAGCTACCACCTAGATGTTTTATCCCCCCTAACCCCCCTTAAAAAGCTACGGTGTACACACAAGTCGGAAATAGTAGTCTGTGAACGAATAATTGACGAGTAAATTCTCTGTAGAGACGGCGATTTATCGCGTCTTGTGAACGTGTCAGTCTTTTAGACGCGATAAATCGCGTCTCTACATGAGGGCTTTCTGGCTTATCCCAAGCGTATTGAAATAAAACTGGATCTGACTTGTGTGTACACCGTAGTTTTTCCAAGGGGGGAACTAGAATCTTGTGCCCCCTTTCCAAGGGAGGAACTAGAATCTTGTGCCCCCTTTTTAAGGGGGTTGGGGGATCTAAAACGAGGCAAAATTGCGCGTTTGAGCTTAAGTTGACACGTATGGCGAGACGCCCACCCCACAAGAAGTAGTTGAATATTTTTTTATTTGGAAGTCCCTAAATCCAAATAAAACTCTTGGTAATTTTCCAACAACGAATAAAATGGAACAGCAACATACCCTGCTGTGAGAGATTGATGAAAAACTATACTTTTTTAAATAAAATTACTACAGCTATTATCATAGCCGTTGTTTCCTTTTCCTGTGAACCTGAAGTTACTAGAAATAACGAACAGGCAAAAGCCACTGACAAAGCCAAGTCAGAATCAAATATTATCTATGGCAATTTAGTTATTAAAGAACAATCTGATTATCTAATGATCCCAGTTAATTTTCCAGACCAAGATCGAGAAAAGGAAAATAATTTAAGTCTTTCACGTTCTTATGAAAGAAGTAATAACTTGTATAACATTATCTTTTATAATAAGCAAGATGGTGAAGCTCATCTTTTATTGAATAAAAAAGCCGTTATTAACTCCTTTGAGTTACTGGAGGTGAAAGCGGCAAATAAACCAATTACAAGAGTTTGGTTATATAAAATTCTTGACCAAGATACAAACGCAGATAAAAAAGTTAACGCCGATGATGCGATTGTTGGTTATATTTCTGATTTGTCGGGCAAGAATCTCCAGCAAATTACCCCAAACAATACGCAAATTATTAACTGGGTTGTTGTTCCCAGCCAAAACGCTATTTTTATCAAAATTATTAAAGATTCCAATAATGATAAAAAATTTACTGGAACAGACAACACAAATTTTGTGAGGGTGAATTTAGATCGACCGGCTATTGGAACTGAAATTATTAGCGATCGCCTAGAACAAGAGATTAAATCATATATACTCAAATAATTTCAAACCGAATAGATAATTTTGATTTTCAAATATTTGTTTAGAAACGCAATTTAGGCATCTCTAAACAAATATTTATTACTACGAAATAGAGAAAACCCAATCGCGTAACAATTGATTTACTTTATCCGGTACTTCGTCATGGGGACAATGACCGGCAGCTAGAAAATGTTCTGTCAATTGAGGATAATATTGACGAAACTTTTGAGAACGTTCTCTAGCATTCATCCAAGGATCTGCTTCTCCCCATAACATCAACAAAGGACAAGTTAATTCCTTGAGTAGCGCATCAACTTTTTCTCCTTGAGGCGTGCTAAAAACTGAAACAAATACATCCAATGCCCCAGGATCGTAAGCTGGCCGATAAATTTCTTCTACTAATTGGTCTGTAATTGCACTCTTGTCGAGATAAACTTTTTCTAAGGTTTGGCGAATTACCCAACGTTGTCGCACGTATTGAAATAACACAGATTGAGCTAAGGGCTGTTGGAAAATCCACTTAACCGAGTCACCCAAGAGTTTTTCTAAAGCAGAATGTTGTTTAGGAGGCTGAATTTGGCTTTGTAAAGCTTCAGGTTCAGGTGTTGGCTGACTTTCGCTAAATGGGCCAGCGCTATTGAGTAACACTAAACCAGCTGCACTATCAGGACGTTGTGCTGCAACACACAAGCTAGCATAGCCACCAAGAGAATTACCTGCCAAGACTGCTTTTTGGCCGATCGCTTCACTGATAAAATCATGAAGTTGGTCGCGCCATAAGTCACCACTGTACTGCAATTTGGGTTTTGCCGATCGCCCAAATCCTAAAAGGTCAATGGCAAATACTTCAAAATCTTGACACAATCCCGTGATATTCTTGCGCCAGTGGTCTGTAGAAGCACCAAATCCATGTACCAAAAGCAAAGGCGGACGCTGCCCTTGCTTCTCTCCCGCACGCACATAGTAAACGTTGTGCCCACGCCACTGCCAGTATTTCCCAGGAATTGGAGTTGTAGAGGGGGCTGTACTTGCCTGCATAATTCAAAGAAATGTTAAGTAGCTTTTAATAATTGTAGGCTAGTCAAAGGACTGGGGACTGGGGACTGGGGGATGACCAATAACTAATGACTAATGACTAATGACTAATGACTAATGACTAAAGAAAGATTAATTACAGGCAAAACTAAGCTATTAGGGGTAATTGGACATCCGGTGGAACATTCGCTCTCACCAGTGATGCATAATGCTGCGATCGCTCATTTGGGATTAGATTATGTTTATCTGCCTTTTCCCATAGCACCAGAAAATTTAGAAATTGCGATCGCAGGTTTCACAGCTATTGATATTGTGGGCTTTAGTGTGACGATACCTCACAAACAAGCGATCGTGCCTCTGCTTTCAGAAATTACTTCTGTTGCTCAAACTATTGGAGCAGTAAATACTGTTAGTCGCCAAAATAATAAATGGGTAGGCACAAACACAGATATCGAAGGATTTATCGCTCCTTTGCAGACAACGTATAAGCAAGATTGGAGTCAAAAGGTAGCCGTAATTTTAGGCAATGGTGGCGCGGCTAGAGCAGTTGTCGCAGGTTGTCATCAACTAGGTTTCGCCAAAATTTATGTGTTGGGGCGCAATGTGGAGAAATTACAAGCATTTTGCGATAGTTGGAGTAATTCACCTATAGACGAGAATTTGCAAGTCGGTACATGGGATGAACTAGCAAAGTTGATTCCTCAAGCAGATTTGCTAGTAAATACAACCCCTATTGGGATGTATCCCAAAGTTGATGAGTCGCCATTGAGTGTAGAGGAAATAGCAAATTTACCAACAGGTGCGATCGCTTATGACTTAATATATATTCCAAAACCAACGCAATTTCTAAAGCTTGCAGAAAAACAAGGTGCAATTGCGATCGATGGATTAGAAATGCTCGTCCAACAAGGGGTAGCAGCATTAAAAATTTGGTTACAGCAGGAGACTGTGCCTGTAGAAGTCATGCGCCAAGCATTGATAAAGCATCTGAGTTTGGAGAAATGAGGGAGATGGCGAAATGGGGGATAAGGGGACAAGGAGAAAATTTTCAGTAAGTCTTTGCCTTTGTCCCTCTATCCTCTTGCTTCCCCGTGTCCCCGCGTCCTCTTTCCATGCCCAATGGTTAATTACCAAACCCCAGTCTCCAATACCTCATGCCCAAAATCTTTTTTTCATTGCTTGCATTATTAGTAAGTTTTACTACTCTATTTCTCAGTTCTTGGATTATACTTCCCGCTCCAAATATGTTTTTACTTCCCTTAGCAGTGGGAGCGCCAGAAGTTAGTCCTTGGTTATTTTTATTAAATTTGCTCTGTTTATTGTTTTCTTTTTTCTGCATTCATCACCGTCAACTACAGCCTTTAGCTTGCATTGTTAGTTTAATCGGATTGCTAATTTGTGGATGGGTGTTAGTGAATATTCCACTCACTCAAATGCAGATGGCTCAAGCGATGAAACAAGAGTTGGGCGCAGATTATCTAGAAAAAATTCCAGTTGAGCTAAGCGCCAAAATGCAAACTCATCCCTTTAACCTAGTTAATTTCTTCCGAGGTATTGCATCAGGTAAAACGCGCCATCAAAAAGATATTATTTTTGCTGCTCCTGGGGGAGTGCCTTTAAAAATGGAAGTTTACCAACCGCCTGAGGTGGGAAAATATCCAGCATTGATAGTAATTTATGCAGGAGCTTGGCAACATGGAAATCCTAGCGCTAATGCTGAGTTTAATCAATATATTGCTCAGCAGGGATATACAGTATTTGCGATCGACTACCGACACGCGCCTAAATATCAATTTCCATCTCAGTTGGATGACGTGCGTACAGCCCTGAATTTTATTCGCAAACATGCAGCCGAGTATGAAGCCGATCCAGAACGTATTGTACTTTTAGGACGTTCTGCTGGGGCACACCTGGCAATGCTAGCGGCTTATCAACCGGATGCACCACCCATCCGGGCTGTGGTCAGCTATTACGGGCCTGTTAACTTAACTGAAGGATACAAAACACCGCCAAGTCCCGATCCGATTAATACTCGCGCTGTTTTAAAAGCATTTCTCGGTGGTTCTTTAGAAGAATTGCCTAATCAGTATCGAATTGCTTCACCAATAAACTATTTAACGCATCCTTTACCGCCAACTTTATTAATTTACGGCAGTCGCGACCATTTGGTAGAAGCTCGATTTGGCAGAAAGATGTATGAACGTTTACATGAATCTGGCAACACTGCGGTTTTTCTAGAAATTCCTTGGGCAGAACACGCTTTTGATGCTGTTTTTAATGGTGTAAGCAATCAATTAGCGTTGTATCATACTGAGAGGTTTTTGGCTTGGGCGTTGGGAGGTTGAGAGACGCGATGAATCGCGTCTGTACAAGATTTAAGAATTATTCCCCTTGTCTCCCCACCTCCCCACTACTTCTGAGACCAACGCCAGTTATAGCGATTCCATTCATAAATTCCTTGAATTTCATACTCAGCGCCGTTGAAGAAGCGGACGACGCAATTAATAGAGGAGTTATTGCGTAGGCGTAGCCCGTCGTAGACATCGCTAATTTCATCAACCTGAATCACAATGGATGGAAACCACTCAGGCTTACACGGGCCATCTTCTTGCACCCATTCCCATAATGCATTGCAAACTTCAATGCGATCGCCTACTTTTAACTTTAATGCATCTTCAAAATAACAATACTTATCAAAATGATATGACTCAACACGGTTGAGCCACTGTAAACCGTAGCGTTGGCGAATAAATTGTACTGTTCCAGAGTCATTGTCCAACAGCCAATCATTGAGTAATTGCACTTTCCAAGTCCGGTTACGTTGTTCCTCGCTCTTAACAAACTCTAAAAATGCTTCTAACTCCTCTGGGGTAAGTTCATCTAAGGGATTAGGAATATCTGACGCCCTAGAGTTAGAATTTCCCTGAATTTGCTCAACGAATTGCAATAATATCTGTTTCTGCGCGTCAGTGAGAGGACAACCTATAGCATCACAACTATTAAAGGCTGTTTGCATAGCTGTTTCAATCTCATCTGGTGTCATAAAAGTTAATAGCAATCGGGGGTTTGTTTACTTAATTATTACAAAGGTTAAATTCAAGTCTCCAATCTCCCTGTAGTGAAATTCAGGTAAGCTGAGGTTATAAGTTACATAATTATTGAATTAAATTACGGGGTATTTTATGCAGTTGCGCTCGCTCACGGTCGTTTTGATTTCTTGTTTCATCACTTTTCTATCGTGGGTGCTTACTCCCCCGGCTCTAGCGCTGACACAGATTAGACTATTTGATATTTCTTATCAGGATTGTCCGCCAGAACTGGCACAAGGAGCTGTTATTAGTAGCGGTAGTGCTGCGGCTAATTGCTTTATTGTTATTGGCAAGGCAGAAAATGGTACTAATAAAACAGTTTATGATGCAGATATTTTTGGACGCATCTATGATGCCAACAATGACTCAGTAATGCAAAACCGCACCCGTCTTGGTTCGATTGCTGAGGTACCACCAGGTGTTAGCGATTTTGAATTGAGAATTTCTGTGCCTGCAAATCAACCTACTCCATTGAAGCTGAAGCAGTTCAAAGCAGCTGGATTTAGCGCTGCGGTGCGTAAGTAATAAATTTTAAGTTACATCAGTCTGGGCTAATCAGCCCAGACCTCAAATTCTTTAGCTGAACATCGAGCAAACAGGAAATTATGTATTACACAACGTAAGCCAGACGACCGATAAATCCGCCTAGAAATTGCAGCAGTATAATAGCTAACATTGGCGAAAAATCTATGCCGCCTAGCGGAGGAATGAATGAGCGAAACACATTCAGATAAGGGTCAGTTATCTGACTCAAAGCGGCAAATGGTTGGTCATACCAGTTAATCGTTGGGAACCAGGTTAAAAGAACCCGAATTAGCAACAAAAAAGTATAAATCTGCGTAAAAGTAGCAAGAGTGGTAATCAGTAATTCCATAGATAATGTGGTTTCCTACTAAGTTTCAAACGAGGTCTTATCTATTGATTTTAATTTAGTCCATACCATCGTGTCTGTGGATTTAGCACATACCACACTTTCACCATGCTGGAACAAATTTTAAGAATCTTTAGTCAAGGAGCGATCGCCAATTGTTTGTGGTGAACCGCCGTTCACATTCCCCAGCTGCTTTCGCACTTCATCAATTGTGGCATTTAGCTGGGCAATTTTATCTTCTAGCGATCGCCGAGCTGTTTCTATGCTGACACTTTCAGTTTCTGAGGCTTTCATCTGACGCCGTTTTGCTGCAATTCTCTTAGCTTCGGCTTGGCTATCTGTCTGTTCTGTCTCTTCCTCTGCTAGCAATTGAGAATCGCGTCGAGAAGCAATCAGCGCCCCTACGACACCACCAAATACGCTACCGACAAATGCCCCTGCTAAAAAACCACTGGCAAAACCATCTCGCTGACTCATATGTTTACCGCCTTGAACAACCTTGCAACTCTTACAGTAGTTATGCCATGAATCTATCCTAGCTGCATACTAACTTAAGTCCCAAAGATGCGATCGCCTGCATCTCCCAATCCCGGTACAATATACCCCTTGCTGTTAAGCTTTTCATCAATAGTAGCGGTGTAAATTATTAAACCTGGATAACTAGCGCTCAGTTTTTGCAAAGCTGGTGGAGCCGCCACCACACAAACGATTCGCGTGAGAGTTGGATCGACACCCCGCTGTGTCAATTCTGCCATTGCCGTCATAATTGACCCTCCAGTTGCCAACATCGGATCGGTAATTAAAACTCGTGTTTGGGGGTCAAATTTTTCTGGTAACTTGTTCAGGTAACAATGAGGTTCTAGTGTTTCTTCGTCTCGTGCTAATCCCAGATGATAAATTGATGCCAAGGGAAGTAAAGTCTGCGCTCCCTCCAGTAATCCCAGCCCAGCGCGGAGAATTGGTACTACTGCCACTGGTATCTGTGTATCGATCACAGTTGCAGGACAAGTCTCTAAAGGACTCTGCACTGCTGTTTCTTGGGTAGGTAACCAGTCGCGTGCAGCTTCATAAGTCAGCCATCTTCCCAACTCAGTCATGGCACTACGGAATAACACCGAAGGCGTACCTGCATCACGGGCGACTGCCAGCCAATGTTGTATCAGGGGATGAGGTGGTACATAAACCCGCAATTGTAGCGTCATAGCCAGATGTCAGTGCCTTTCTATTGTACAAGAACTGAAAAACCATAATACTCTTTCCTGCATCCGACTGACCAGAACAAGACAAGGACAGATGTTAAATTCAAAATTCAAAATTCACGCATTAAAGACAATTTCTTCAAGGGGACTCTTCGCCCGACTGAAACTAGGGCTACCTGTAGAGGTAGGGGTCTTAAACCCTTTTATTTACGATAAACCTACACCTGCCAGACTGCCTACTCCCCCTCTGATTCGTTTGCCTTGGGTGTTGCGATCGCTTATGCTAAATGTCAGTCTAATTAGCATTATCTTCTGTGGACAAAAACCGCGAACCGTTTATTAGTCTGGCACTTTACCACGCCTTTAAATGGTCAGTCGTCAGCCCCATGCTTCACGCCTACTTTCGGGGTAAGATTTATGGTGCGGAAAATGTCCCTGAATCTGGACCATTAGTGGTGGTAAGTAATCATGCCAGTTACTTTGACCCGCCAATTGTCTCTAATTGTGTACGCCGTCCAGTAGCGTACATGGCTAAGGAAGAATTATTTAAAATCCCAGTTTTGGCGCAAGCAATTAAACTATACGGCGCCTACCCAGTGAGTCGGGGAAATGCTGATCGCAATGCTATCCGTGCAGCCTTAGAATACCTGAATAACGGTTGGGCTGTTGGTGTTTTCTTGCAAGGTACCCGCACACCGGATGGTCGAATTACAGACCCCAAAAGAGGCGCATTACTGTTAGCGGCGAAAGCCAAAGCCCCAATATTGCCAGTAAGTGTTTGGGGTACTGAGGGAATTTTAGAAAAAGGCTCGAAAATACCCCGGGCAGTTCCCGTGACGGTGAGAATTGGTCACTTAATTGATGCTCCCACTTCCAGTAATAAAGAAGAATTAGAGGCTTTGGCACAAAAGTGTACTGCTGTAATTAATCAAATGCATGATTTAGGAAGATGAGTTAGAGAAGTCCAAATATATACTTTAGGGGGGTGGCGATCGCTACTATATTTCTCTAATCTTAAATTCAATGGTATCAGTAGTCTTGTTTGAAATTTCAGTAACAGTTTTTTCTAAAGACTTTATAATCTAAAATCCAAAATTAATATGAGCGGCTTTGAAGCCAAAAATTTGTGGCAACGATTAAATAATCTGGCATTAGTCCGCTTTTTACTCTTGGTTGCTTCTGGATGGGCGATTGTACAACTTTTAGCTTACTTTGAAGCAGTCATAGTTATTTTCACATTCGCCGCTATTTTGGCTTTTTTGCTCAGCTATCCTGTAGAATGGCTGCGGCGTTTTTTGCCACACAATGCAGCAGTCGGTGTGATTTTTTTGCTCAGTATTGTAATTATCGGCGGTTTGATAATTACTGTGGGTTTAACAATTTTATCCCAAGGACAACAATTAATTGATAGTATAACTGGATTTTTAAATTCTTTATTACCCCTATTAGACAACTTAGAAGACTTTTTACGCAGCCGCAATCTTAATATAGATTTAAGCTTTGTTCAAGAACAATTACGGAACCAAGCTATATCAAGTATTGTTACTAGTTTAGCTATATTGCAAGGTTTTTTGACGAATTTTGTGACTTTTATTTTGATTGCAGTTGTAGCTTTTTTCATGTTGTTAGACGGGGAAAAGCTATGGAACTTTATATTAAAAATAGTACCAAAACAACGCCGTGACAGATTTACCAAGGTCATCAGACGTGCCTTTCTCGGATTTTTTAGAGGTCAGTTTTTATTAAGCTTATTTCTGACAAGTTCAACATTCTTAGTTTTCTTAATATTACAAGTACCTTTTGCGTTATTATTATCAGTAATCATCGGTATTGTTGATATCATTCCTGGCATAGGCGCAACATTAGGAATCAGCATCATAACTTTAGTAGTATTATCTCAAGGCTTTTGGTTAGCACTGAAAGTATTGATAACTTGTATTGTTCTTCAGCAGATACAAGACAACTTGATTGCACCGAGAATTATGCAAGGTGCGTTAAATCTGAATCCTGTAGTAATATTTTTTGCCTTGTTAGTAGGTGCTAGAGTAGCAGGATTATTGGGTGTTTTTATCTCTATTCCCATTGCTGGAGTAATTGTGTCTTTGTTTGAGATAGAAGAAATGAAATCTGAAGTTTAGTTAGGAGTAGAGACGCGATGAATCGCGTCTGTACAAGAGTTGAGAGTGAGGAAGTAATAAGTAATGTAAAATAGTCTGTGGGAGAATAAAAATTGTGGAATTATGTCGGATTTAAGAGCAGAATTAACAGAAAACGTGGATCAAGCAGAGTGGCAGTGGCTAATTCCTCATGTGCAGCGAGATGCAGTAATTTTGGTAGCACTTGAGTTAAACTTAGTGGATGTTGGGGTAGCGATCGCAAATGATAATACTCCATCAGTCCAACAATGGATTGATGAACAATTGATCGCCAAACCTAGCACAGCACAGGTGGGAGAATGGAATACTGATGTCACGAAGCGATTTAATACTCTCATCATTCAGCCTTACGTTTTAGTCCAAGAAATCATCGCAGCCTAACAAAGATTTTTCAGACCTCAAAATGAGATTTAAAAGTATTTCGCCACCATCTGACTGACGTTTGCAACTTCTCCGACAACCATCCATCAAATTGCGGATAAACTGGTAAACGCTCAATCAACTCCCACCCCCCAGGGTGTAAAATTTCTCTCAATAGCTGCTCTTGAAGATGAGGATAATCAGGATTAACTTCATCTTTTGGGCTAATTCCGCCTAAATCTCGTGCACCAGCTTCGATACAAGCAAGTAACCATTGGTCATCCTTAACTAAATTCGGCGGAATTTGAATCGTAATATCAGCTGGTAAAATTTCACGTGCTTTAGCAATTACTTCTGGTAATTGATGGGGGTTAAAGGGAGGTGCATTAAAACTCTGCTGAAATCCTGGACTATGAGGTTGTAAAATTACTTCTTGGATGTGATGGTAACGCTGATGAAATTGAGCTATGGCTGCTAATGTTTCCCACCAATCATTAGTACTTTCCCCAATTCCTAAAAGTAATCCTGTTGTAAAAGGAATCTGTAACTCTCCTGCCCATTTTAATTGTTGCAGTCTTACTTCTGGTAATTTACTCGGTGCGTGTCGATGTACACTATTTAACAATGTTGGGGTTAATTGCTCTAACATCAACCCCATCGAAACATTTACACCCTTGAGCATTTGCATCTCTGCAAAACTCAATGGTCCTGCATTGCTATGCGGTAGAAACCCCATTGAAAGTGCTAACTCGCATAAATCATAAATCCGTCCAAACCACGCCTGACGCTTTGACGAATGCGGATGCACTTCACCACTCAAAATCAGAATTTCGCAAACTTTTTCACTTTGAAGTGGTTTTAAAATACTTGCTGCATCCGAAATATTCATCCAAGGACTTTTACCTGGTTCAGTGCGAAAGTTGCAGTAGCTACAGCGATTAAAACACTCGTAAGTAGGAACAATTGTATAAGCAGGACTGTAGGTAACAAGACGAGAATTATTAATTGCCATTAAAGGTAATTTTATCAACTGAAAATCAAATTATTATAGGGTGCATTTCGGCTTTAGCCTAACGCACCACTAGATAATAATAAGCAAAAGTACAGCCTGTATTCTCTATCCCTTGATTATTTATTTTTTTTGTAAATCTCTGGGAGTCGCCACCAAGGAAGATGGGGATGTTCATGATGTTCTTTGTGGTAGCCAAAATGATAACAGGTAATAAATGACAACCAAACCGGATAATCAATAGTTTGGGCACAATGCGGTTGAACATAACCCCTTATTGGCTCGCTGTGGGGGATAAAAGTACCAAAATAAAATAATTGTAGTGAGCTTAAAAGTGAGGGGAATACCCAAAACAAAATTAAATTTTCATGCGGAATCTGGAGTATATGATTGAGAAATTGATAGCTCAAAGTTATAGCAAATATTTGTCCCCAGCTCCAGTAATTTATCATAAAATGAAAATACCAAGCAAAGAAATTTTTGTGTTTTCCATCGTGGAAATCTGGGTCTATGTTACTCGCTGGATTACGGTGATGTAACCAATGTTTTGTCAATAATTTTTTATATGGTAAAAGTCCATATAAAAATAGGCTAAACCTGCCAATCAAATGATTAATCTTAGAGTTTTGGGGAAATATTACGCCATGCATGGCATCATGAGATGTAATAAATAACCCCGTATATAAAAATGTTTGCCAAGGTATCAAAATGCATAACATCCAAAATTTTAATTGGGAGATATCAACTAAAAGTAATAAAACTAAACTTATAGCCCATACACTAATAAGGAAAATAGCAATGAAAAGCCCCCTAAATGTAGATTCTTTTTTTAGGGATGGGGTTAGTTTTGTTTGATAATTGAGTGGTTCTTCTAATTGGATCACGCTTTTACTCCGCCTAGCATTCAAGTAAAAATTCCGAAAGTCTAGTCATGACAAAAAGCACTAACCACCCGCTAGAAATTTCTATTAGTGGTCAGTGTTTTGCACTGGACAGTCCTAACACTCTAAAAATATTGAGAAATATTAAGATACATGAAATATTATTACACAGATAACTCCATACCAAAAACTGTTTTTGCTTGGAAGGCTACGTAAAAGAAGTAATTTTACGTATTTTTAATCATTAATATTCTTCATTTGATACTTTTTGACTAGTCTCAGGCTGCAACAAAAACAGTCAATAGTTAAGAAGGAGTATAGGAAATTGACGCGGTACACCTCTGACTACGCTGTAGCCGTTAAGATCCTAAAATAGGTAAGCTAGAAAACCGATGGTAGCCAAGTGACTATTCCAAAGTTCAGACTCAGGAGTTAACCTAAGCTCACCTGGGTTGTGGTCTTGCCATTGTATGCAGTTTTAGTTTTGTAAGTAGGGTAAAGTGTCATTGTTAATTTTTCTTAAGCAAATAATTACATTCTTTATAATACTTACCCATGTATTTACTGCTATCTGTCTCTAGTTTCAAAATATAAGCAAGCCTAAAGGATGAGATTCTAAGCAAATTCAGGAAATATTTATCTAACAAAAGTTAAATAATTAGTTTTTATTAATCGTAAAATAATTTTATATAGCGATCGCTTTGATTTTTGAGCTTATTTACGTGGTTGGGGAGTAGGAAAAAGAAATTTTCATGGTTCCTTGTGAGTGAAACTCATGGAGTCTGTTGCAAAAATAGTTTTGCAACACAGAGAAAGGGTTTTTCTTACCCCTGACCCTTTTCCCTACTTCTGCAAGAAGTCTATTGTGCTACTGTGACTCACATTCTCGTTTGGTTATGTAGTGGCGATAGCGAAACATCGCTTCTAGTTGTGCTTGCACTAACCAACCACTGACAAATTCAACTGTTCCCCCACCAGGCATTGAAAAGGAAATAGCATCAGTCAGCCTGGTTTTACCAGTATCTTCTGGTTCAAATTCATGTCGATGTACCCAAGACTCAAAAGGACCAGATATCTGTTCGTCGGTGAACAGGCGATATTTTTCGTGTTCAGTATGACGTGCTAGCCAAGTTAAGGGTAATGGGCCGAGAAACAGGCGAAATTCTGTGATAGCACCCACATCAAGTCCTCCATCACGGCGGACTACTTGTACTGGCTGCCAAGGTGGAGTTAGCAGTTGTAAAATGTCTGGCCTTTCGTGAAATTTCCAAACTACTTCTGGTGGCGCATTGATGACTGAGGAATGTTTAAAGTGCAGCATCGAAAGAAAAACCTAAAATTCAACTTTCAGATTCGGTATCAATCTCGATATCTAAGGTGTCTTCGTCAACCCGGACATACAAAATATTTGGGTTACAGCAAACTTGACAATCTTCTACATACGATTGTTGTCCCCCAGCACTCAAATCAATAAAAGTTAAGTTTGGTTCGCCGCAATAAGCGCAGTAATACTCAGCTGTGGTTTGCATCAAGTTTTAAGGTACGAATTTTTGGGCATGGGATATGGGGTATTGGGTATGGGGGAGCCACTGCGGTCTTGGGGTTTCCCCAAGTGGAGCAAGTGGCGTCATGGGGCATTGGGCATTGGTTATCCCCGCGTCCCTGCGTCTCCCCATCTTTCTCATCTGTCCCATTGCCCACTCCCTTTTGAGATCAGTTGAAATAACTTTTAGCATCAGCCAAATGCTTTAGTAGTGTAGACTGTGGCAGAGGCCCTTGCAAGTGGCTCCAGGGTAATATTTGCTCTGTTGACCAATCAGCGTGGACGTAAAAATCTAAGTCGGGGATTTGTCCTTTGAGTTGTTTGAAAGCACGTTTGTAGCTACCCAAGGAATCGCCAAAGTCACGAGTTAGTTGTAGAAGTTGGGAGAGTCTGCGATCGCCCCTTGATAACAAAGCCTGTATAATCGACCAATTATAACTTTCTGGGCGAAATTCTATCCCCTTTGGTTTTAGCTGTTTTTGTAAAAACTGCAAGCGTTTTTCTGCTTGGCGATTGACTCCCAACCATTGAAATGGTGTATGTGCTTTGGGTACAAATGTGCTACATCCAAATGTTAACCGCAATCCCGGTGCGGCTTTTTTGATACTATGCATCATAGCCACAGTTTGTTCTAAATCTTCTGCTTCTTCGCCAGGAATTCCTGCCATTCCGTAGAGTTTTAAACCTGTGAGTCCACCAGTTTTGGCATTGATGGCTGCTTGGATAATTTCATCGTTATGTAGCTTTTTGTTGACTATTTGCCGAATTTTTTCGGAACCACTTTCTACAGCAATGGTAAGCGATCGCGTGTCTCGTTGCGCCAAAGTTTTTGCTAACTGGACTGTTACTGTATTGGTACGTACTGAAGCAATACTCAGACGCACCTCATCATACTTTGGCTGACTAATATAATCTAGTAAAGCTTCAAACTCTGGATGTTGAGTAACTGAAGCCCCCAATAATCCCAGGCGATTTGTAACTTGTAAACCTCTTTCAATTGCTGGAATTAATGAACCTTCCAAACTTGCAGTTCTAAAAGGTAATGTGAGATAACTTGCCAAACAAAAACGGCACATTTCTGGACAGCTTCTCACCACTTCCACCATATAAATATTTTCCCAAGCAGCTTTTTGGGTAACTACAGTCGAGGCTGAGAGAGTATTTCCTCGGTAAGTTTGTTTTTGCACCACTGCGGGAATTTCTGCGGAAATTGGTTGAATAGACTTTATTGCACCATCTTTTGTGTGATATTCAACCTGATATAAACTGGGAACATAAATACCTGGGACTTGTGCCAATCTTTGAAGTTGAGTTTGTCTAGAAGCATTTCTAACTTCTTTGTAAGCTTCAATCAAATTACCCAGTAAATTTTCGCCATCCCCCAATAGAATGACATCAAAAAAATCTGCAAACGGTTCTGGGTTAGCAGTGAGAACTGGACCGCCGCCAAATATTATTGGATGAGAATCATCACGAGAAGTTGCCCAAGTAGGAATTTCTAAAGATTCCAGCAAATTGAGAATATTCACATAATCTAATTCCCAGGAAATAGAAAATCCGACAATTTCCGGGTTTCTGGGGAGTTGTTCCTGAGTATCAGTAAATAGGCGACTTACTTGCACATCATCACGCATTGCCAAAGTCGCCCAAACTACCTGATAGCCAAGGCTAGTGATACCAACGCTGTATTCGTTAGGAAAGGCGAAGATTAGGGGTATAGCGTTAGTGTCTGGAGTAGTGGGTGTAAATAAAAGGCGTTCTAAGTCGAATACAGATGATGTCACGGGCTTTTTTATAACTGCTTGAATAAATCTAGTCTCTTAAAAATCGCGCCTACACGGGCAAAGCCAACTCTAGCAGGCGGATGATAATTTACTTTACCTATATTTAATTTTAAGCCATAGAATTATCAAATTAAAAAACAATGTGACGCTGTTGGCGAGAATAATTGGTAACGCTTGGAGATAAATTCCATATATTAACCACAAAAAAACACCGCTGTTAAATGTAACCAACATCACAAAAGAAACATCCTTTGCTGATTTGGTTTGCCAAGTTTTAAACATCTGTGGTAAAAAGGCGATCGTAGTTAATGTAGCCGCCGCTAATCCTAGAACTGTTAAAAAGTCCATTTATGCAAACCTATAAAATTAAGTCTTGAGTTGTTGAAAAAATTAACAACCGATTTTTATCATACTGTATTGATGTGTTAGCTTTAAATTCTATCGCGAACTAAAAATTAGATAAAACAAAAAGGGGAAAATAGTTTAAATTTTCCCCAATCATCAAATAATATGTGATCGACTCAATTAACTTTGCAACAAACATTAATCAACTAAGATTTTTTTTGATTCGTGTTTAACCATTCATCAGTAAACCAAAAAGTTTTGCCAAAAGTGCGAACCACTATGGATACAGCAGATATCACCAACAAATGAGTACAGAGAAGCAAG
>NZ_CAWUDO010000123.1:0-18990 GCF_963920935.1 Nostoc sp. CCY 9925
GTATTTTAACTGATTGACAAAATACGCTTTATCTTAACCTATCACCAATGGTTTAGAAGAACTGCTGGTCTATTGGTCAAAAGTTCTTGAATCATCTACGCCACAAACTGAACAATCAAAAGCCAACGACCAACCCATCGGTTACTACTCAAATCGTTCTCTTGATTGGCATAAAGCCACATTCTCTGAACTTCTAGACCGCATGGATGAAGTTGGCAAGGACAAAGCGATCGCTTCTTTCAGCACTCGCTATGACCAGGAAGACATAGGCGCAACGCTCAAATGGTTGGATTGGTTAAAACTTACGCATCCTCAAATGTATGTGTACTTACATCCGCAAGCTGCATGAGTTGAAGTCGGAAGTGGTAAGTCGGAAGTCGGAAGTATTTTATCCAAATTCGGCTTTCTTCCTGACTTCCCCTGCCCCTGTTTTTCACTCTTAACTTGCAACTTCCGACCTCCGACTTCCGAATTCCAACTTCTATTTGAGGAACTATGACACAAGACAAAACAAACTTCACATCGCAACAAGACCGCTTACCTCCACAAAGCATTGAGGCTGAAGAAGTAATACTAGGTGGCATCATGCTCGACCCAAGCGCCATGAGCCGAATCAGCGATCGTCTGAGTGCAGATGCTTTTTACATCAATGCCCACAAAGACATTTATCAAGCAGCCCTACGACTGTACAGCCAGGGATTACCAACGGATTTGCTTTGCATCACCAACTGGTTGTCTGATAATGGTTTATTGTTCCGTATCGGTGGACGCAATAAACTGGCCAGTCTGGTTGACCGCACTGTGTCAGCTGTGAACATCGATGTTTTAGCTGACTTGGTAATGGAAAAATACCAAAGGCGGCAGTTAATCCTTGCTGGCACTGAGATTGTTCAACTCGGCTATGCCACCGAAACTGATTTACCTGTAATTCTCGACGAAGCCGAACAAAAAGTCTACTGCATTAAGTCTGAGCATTCTGCCTCTGACTTGGTTCATATTTCTCATGCCCTAGCCGACACTTTTACCGAAATTGAAGCACGTCATACTGGTAAGGGATCACCAGCAGCAAGCAGTGGATTTTATGACCTGGACAGTATACTCGGCGGTGGTTTTCGCAAAGGACGGTTGTATGTACTGGCTGCTCGTCCTTCTGTTGGTAAATCCGCTTTGGCTGGTAATCTCGCTCTCAATGTTGCCAAAACTGGGAAGATGCCGATCTGCGTTTTCAGCTTGGAAATGTCTACTGATGAGTACGTACAGCGATTTTTAAGCAGTGAATCTGGCATTGAAAATAATTTTCTAGAAACTGGGAATGTCTCTGACAGCCAGTGGCAACCCTTGAGTGTGGCGATCGCACAGTTAAGCGAACAACAGATTTTCATCAATGACGAATCTTGCCCTTCTCTTAATGAAATCCGTAGCCAAGTCCGCCGAATTTCATCCCATTACGGTGGTGTTGGGCTTGTGATCATTGACTACTTACAACTTATGGCTCTTGATACTGATTCACGGGTGAACATGGCTCAACGAGTCGGTGAAATCAGCCGGGGATTAAAAAGATTAGCCAAAGATTTGGATGTGCCTGTACTGGCTTTGTCCCAACTCAACCGCGAAGTTGAACACCGTAACGATAAACGTCCTGTACTAAGTGATTTAAAAGACAGTGGTGCTGTTGAGCAAGACAGTGATGTTGTGATCATGCTTTACCGCGAAGAAATGTACAACCCCGATACCCCAGATCGTGGCATTGCTGAGTTAGTTGTTCGCAAGCAACGCAATGGCCCCACTGGTACAGTCAAGCTTTTGTTTGACCATCAGTTCACCAGATTCAAGAATTTATCTCGTGGTCGTAGTTTTTAAGGAGCAACTGGAGGATAAACATTGTCTTTTATGCGGGAACTGAGAATGATTAAAACTTACCAACAGCTTTTACAACAGTGGGCGGCTCTTGCCCCTGATGAATGCTCTACCACTGACAGGGATTACAGGTTTAAGGTAAAAATGCTGCCCCAAGTTGAAAAATGTTCTTTCGATAACCCCTGGCGTTCGGTTACTTCCAAAAACCTTACTTGGCGACTTCATGTAGCTGAAGATGTAATTCTCAGACAGTTGAATTTTGTTCTTCTAACAGTTTTACATCGCTGTTCTAACCGTCAGTCCAATATTCATTTCACTTTCATAGAGCTTGGAACTATTGCCACAATCTGCAACAGGCTGTGTTCACAGTCACATCCACATCCAGCGATCGCGGCATTAGACGCATACATTCAATTGCTGGAGTTTTAAAACAGATGAAAGCGCTATCCGTCCGTCAGCCTTGGGCATGGGCAATTATTTATGCTCTAAAGGATATTGAAAACCGTGGCTGGCCCATTCATTATCGCGGCGACATTCTGATTCACGCAGCAAAAACCTGTACCAAGAAAGAGTACCAGTCAGCGAGAGAATTTTGCCAAAGCATGGGTGTGTCTATCCCAGAGCTAATCTCTCTACGTCGCGGTCAAGTCATCGGTATTGTCACAATAGTGGATTGCAAGTTTTCACAAGTTGCGTCTGGCTGGGGAATGCCCATGCAATACCACTGGAAGCTGGAGAATCCGCGCGAGATTACACCAATTCCCTACATTGGGCGGTTGGGAATCTTTGAAGTGCCAGATGAACTGGTCAGGAGTGCGATCGCCTCATGAAATCAGTCCTTTCTCTTTTCTCCGGTATCGGCGGACTCTGCCACCACGGAATATCAGCCGCGGGTCTATCCCACAAATTCCGAGTCCAGCAATTTGTCGAAATCTCCCCTTATTCTCAATCAAAATTGCGCCATGAACAACCAGGAATTCCAATCCACGCAGATATTACCAACTACCACTGCCACCAAGGACAATTCGACATTTTGTGTGGGGGATTCCCCTGTAGCGGCACCAGTAACGCTGGAGATAAAAAAGGACTCAACGACCCCAGGTCAGGACTGTGGCGCGAAATGTTCCGTATTATCAACCAGTGTAGACCAGCAATCGCTCTCATCGAAAACCCAGCAGGGCTACTCGCTAGAGGAATGGCAACAGTCCTCGAAGACCTTTCCCAAATCCGGTACGTATGCGAATGGGAAACTATACCCGCGTACTGCCTCGGCTTGCCACATGAAAGAGAAAGAGTCTTTATCATTGCCTACGCCGATGGCTTATTCTACCGTCAACAGCCAACCTCCTGGGCAGACCAAATTGGAAATCAGATTACGCAAGTACGGCTCTCTCATGAAGACCGAAGCTTTAAACCCGGTATTCGTGAGGTGGCTTTTGGGATTCCCGTTGGAGTAGCCAAGGGAATCAAGGGCAATTATGATGCCCGTCGTGCTTATGGGTTGAGTTGCTCTCCCCGGCAAGCTGCGATCGCTTGGAAACGAATTGATTACTTGTGGCATCTATTGTCCAGTCAGGAGGCATAACCATGATTAACCTTGTTCAGAATCTAGAAACTTGTTGGTATCTTTCGCCACCTTGGGGTAAAGAGATTCCCCACTTAGAAGTTTCCCTGTTGGAGGAAGTCTACGTCACTACCACCAAATCTTTCGGTTAGAGCTTGTCATGTAACAACCTTGCCTCTTTTGAGCTAGAAATGCTTTTTCAGTAAGCTTTCTAGATAATAAATTGTAAAAGTTGTTTCTTGACAGGCTCTTACTGTTGCGGTGTAGAGTGGTCAGCTAAAGGCTGGAGTTATGAGATTGTCTCTGGCAACGATAATCTAACTGTTTTAGGACGTGAAATCATTGGTACAGGCAACTTACAATTAGTTACCAAAGAAAAACCTGTGTTCCGCCTGGGCGAATTAGTCGAGTTTCGGTTTCATGGCGATGGCCCACCAGCAAGGATTGTCCAGGGCATTCAACTGATTTGCGATTGCTGGTTCTACTGCATCGAATGGATGTCCCCAGGAATATCTGAAAACGATGACAAGGTTTTTACCTCTAGGGATTCCATCGCACGGGTGACTGACTAGGACTTGGAGCGGGTGCGATGACAATCTATACCTCATGTTACCATGCCAAAATCCTCTTCGTGGGCATTCATTACGCTTGGACAGTAGGTAGTTTACTTTTGTACAAAGCTATTACTGTAGAAACTGATAATTATGATAGTTCTGGTACTGAATCCTTACAACGAATCACTGATTATAATCAAGCCATCAAGATTAATCCTAACGATGCCCTAGCCTACAGCAGACGGAAACCTTGGGAAACAATAATATCCTCTACGCTTGTTGCGTCTATTTATATAGCTCAACTTATATAGCTCAACCCTTGATCTTCGAGAAAATATCACCAAATCGACAGAACCATCTGCTTTAGCTGGCAAGATATAATTGTAATGAAAATTAACATTGTTAAATATATCTTCAATTATGTTTCCTAACCTTGTGGAAGATACCAAAGAATACTGGTGCAAGTTAAATGAGTTAGAAGTTGCTTACCAAAAAGGTGAAGTCTCTATTGAAGAGGTAGATGCGAGGGTTAAATTGCTGATGACTGAATTAGGTAAAAGTCGCCAGGCAGCATTAAACTACATTTTGAATAGCTTTTACCATCTTTTGAATGAGCAAGGAGAAGCAATTGTTGGTATAGCAATTTTAGGAGTCATTAGCTACGCTTGGGTGGTTCTCAGCTAAGTAGGCGGCTAGAATAAAATGTAAGATAAAAGAGATTTGCTCTTTGTAGAGGGGCAATATTGCTAATGACTGCACCCATAAAGATAAATTGGCAATGTTCTAGAACGGTTGCTATGTCCTTAAACTAGTAAACCAAACTCATAGCGGTTGATGAATAAACCTATAACTATGCCGTACATCTCCTCTGTTTTAGAAAAGCAAATTGTCTTCTGAGCTAGCTGTTTGATTCTTGTTCTTAATCTCAAGTGCTTCTGTTCAATTCGTTAAATCTTCTGTTTAACTATCTCATGACGCTGTGCTGGTAAATGTCGTTCATAGGCTCTCCACCCATCTAATCAATTAGAAAGTTCGAGATATGAAATGCTCCCAAACTAGCGGACTGAATGGTGCTATCAAACTGCTATAACTTAATAAACCAAGCCCAATACAACCCCATCATTTGTATGCCTGTAAACCAATGGTTATTAAAACTTGGTTAAACATGAATGCACCATTACCCCAAGGTAGCGATCGCACGGCTATGGAAGGAAATTGTTAATCGCCATTGGTGACGGGCGATAAGCTTTCGCCTAAGCATAAAGGGGATCGCTTACTCCTGCTTTGGACACATAAACAACGCAGAGTTAAACTTACTTTCTAAGACAGTTGAGCAAGCGTAATGTAGCTGCTGCGGCATAATTACGCCGTGTCCCAAGATTAGGAGAAAAGGCACTTCCAGTTTCGTTGACAGGAGTTGCAACACCGCAGTATGCAGACATCTCTGTAATTGTTTTTTTCGCCCAATGATTAGATATGTCACTGAACGCTATTGGCTGCTGGTTATTGAGCATACCTGAAATTCCTCCACCCTCATCCGCATATTGAATGGCTTTACGCAATACCGCCATCAACTCAGCACGGGTTACTGTTTGGGTAGGACGAAAGGTACCATCAGAATAGCCTTGCATAATCCCGTTAAATTTTGCCCACTCAATCATTGCAGCACTCCAACGGGTTGCGTTTACATCCCGAAAAGGCTTGCTGGTGACTTTCAATAAGTTTCCTGCTGCTGGCGGTGGGTCATGTGGCACAGTCGCACTACTTACGGGTAGCTTACTGAGCATGTTTATTACCATCGATATCATTTGTTCCCGTGTTAGCTCTAACGTGGGACGAAAGGTATTATTAGAGGTGAAGCCTGCAATAAGCCCTTTCTGAACAGCCTCTTGAATCTCTTTGGCATAAACATCAGCGTTAACATCGGTAAAGCTTGGCACTTGGGCAACTACTGGTTTAGTCATGAAAGCGCATAACACTATAATCGCAGTAATACCTGCTCCCGTTTTGGCAGTTAGTGAACCCAAAAAATTATAAGTTGATTTGAACAAAGGTTTCATAATGAATTGAATGTAGCTTTAGTAAATTCTGCTCCCGACTCCACTGTTTCTCCACGCTTTACTGCTTTCTCAAGCAGTCCAGGAATCCAACGCTGCCAAATCTGCTGAATCTTTGCCATTCTTGCGTCGGCACAGGCAAGTTACAACCGAACACTAAAGAAAAACCTATGTTTCGACTAGGTGAGTTGGTCGAGTTTCGATTTTACGGTGATGGGCTATCGATTCGGATTGTCCAGGGCATTTTTAAGCTATGCAGGCAATAACTAAGGCTCTACTCCTTCATCAATCCAAGTATCAATTGCTGTTTTTACCTCTAATTCAGTCACAGCCGACCATTCTTTTTCGTTGATAGTTGTTTTAAATTCCGCTCTTTTACCGTGACCAACTTTTTCCATTGAGTGTCCGCGATACACATTTTTAGGCTTAATCATTTTTCTTTATCATCTTTATAGAATATTATAAACTGTTGCTCAATAAGTTACAAAAATCATTATCACTAATAACGAGTTATTATGGATTATTTTGATGATTCATATATTAAATACTATTTGTTCAAATATTTATTAATAAGTAAGGTTAATTTAGAAATGTTTGCAATATATATTGTTTGGATAAAACTGGTGTTTAGCTTCTCTTGCTATGTAATGCTAGGCTGGTTATTTGCTTGGACAGCAGTTTGGGATGAGGCTTTACAGCAGGGCAGTGCCTTTACTTTATCCAGAGTTACTTTAATATTTTTGACTTTAACATTGACTCGCACTTTTGCTTGGAAAATTTTTGGCGTTATCAGTTGGGCTAAAACTTTAGGTTGGTGTTACATATTAAGCCACGGTGTAACTGGAATTTTACTTTTAGCTTTTAGTGGAGGAATAACGTTATATGTAGTTTTATTGGTAGTACTAAGTATCGCTTGGGCTGGTGCTTTTAGTTCCGTCGCAGTTAAAAATCAATTACTTCCATTTTTTAGTCAGTTGCACACTGTGCTAATTTTGAGACTTACCTTAATCTTTGGTTTAGGTTTAGGGATGTTAGCCCGTCTGAGCAATCCCTAAAAATTATCTTTAACTTTCGGTTATACTACCCAATAGCCAAAGGAGATTTTGGGCAGTTTAGGAATGTCTCAAAAGATTAATTAGCAGACGTGATAAGTCTTAATTAACCTGGTAGATAGTGCTGTTGACTGCTATTAACTTGGCGATTAAGAGAGACAGAATCAGCCGCAGATATACCAGAGAAATATCCGTCTTTTGAACCACACGATGGTAACGCCATTTGTTTAACTTTCACATTATTTAGATATGCTTCTAACTCAGATTCTAGTTTTTCATAGAGCGCTTGCACGATAATGGCGGGTACTGCAACTGACTCAGTAGTTCCAGAAATCCCTTGATTTTTCTGTTGATCGCGATTCTCAAGAATCCTACTTACAAGTCTATTAGCAGCACCTAATTTAAAAGCATTTCTAAAAGCGCGATTGCCTTGAGCAAGTTTCGCCAGTCGTTCAATAGTTTGTTCAAGATACTCAAACTGAATCTGAGTAGAGACGATATTCACTTTTCGCCCTAAGATAATCATTTTAGACCCGCTATGGTAGTGTCTAGTGATCGCACAGCAGTAATTCCCCCAACAAACACCACTTAGTAAAATAAATTTCCATGATGTCATACGTTTGAACTGGCGAACCACTTCTTCTTCTACTGGTTGAGGTGTCCAATCATGGAGTGAGGCAATTGATAAATTGTGCCGGGTTAGCATTTCTTGGGCTTTAGCTGCGGCGGCGCTTGCCTCTGCTTCGTTGGGAGATTGGCTAAGTGCGAATAGTTTTCTAATTTTGTCAGCGATTTTTTCTAGTTCTAACACCTGTGTCTGCATTGGTATCACTCAAGCAAGTTTTGAAAGGAAATATCTTTTTTAATATACTTGTGTAAAATGAAAAATGTAGCTAATTTTTATTCATACATAGCAAGCTTTGTAGCAATTGTTCCTGCTAGAAACGGATATTCGTGATGAAGCCATGATTACTGAAAATGATGATTCAGTCGATGCAGTGAATGAACTAGTGAGAAAAATCTCTATTAAAGAAACCCAGCTAAAAATAGCCCAAGACTCGAATCTCATTCAGACTGCTGAAGCGTTAGAAAACCAACTATCCCAATTACAACAGGAATTGGGAGATAATTCAGACACACAATTGCAGTCATTGATGAGCTTGTGAAATCCTTACGACAGTAACTGAAATTCGCGGCATAACGGCTGCGGTCAGAGGTTGCTAAAAAGTCCAACTCAACACGAGTGGCTTTCTTAAATCCGCTGCACCGCAATTGTTAGACATCAGAAATGAACAAACTAACACTTTTACTATCATCAGATAGTTTAATCATTCGCTCAAAGCTTAGCCCTAGTTTTTTGAGCAGCTTTGCTGAACCATAATTGTCCGGTGTAGTGATAGCGACAATACGAGTTAAGCCGAAGGTTCTTCTCCCATACATCATAACAGCAAAAGCAGATTCATAGGCGTATCCTTTTCCCCGGAACTTAGGAAGAAAAGCAAACCCAACATCTACATCCTCCAAGGAATCTCTTTTTATCAAACCGCAAATTCCAATCGACACGCCTTTTTCCTTTAGCTCAACCAAATACAGCCCGAAGCCGAGACGCTCATACATAGCGACCGGATTCTTCAAAATATATTCACGAGCATCATCGAGGGTTCTCACACCTTTATCACCGATAAAACGCAACCACAAAGGGTCATTTAATATCTCAAGAATGAACTCGCTATCTTCAACTGTCAGCCGACGAAGAACTAAACGCTCTGTTTCAAGAACTTTCATAGTCGAACACCAAGTTATTGATGTCTAACTATTTATTATGCTGATTAAATTGCGCTGATTCTGTTCTGACCACTTTTTGCAAGCATCTTTAACGATTTCTATCTCTAAAAGCGATAAAAGCTCATCCCCTTGCCCAGAAGCTATAATTTTAGCCAGGCAATGAGTTATTCATCTCAATAGAATATATAAATTTATTCGACTGAACCCATTGAGATTCCTAAGAGCCAAAATATTCCTGAACCAGTTATCTAACTAATAATTTGGCATAACAGATACCGAAGAACCAAAATTATTAAACCTTAATGCTTCTAACAAATTTTCTAGCTTGCTTAAGGTTTCATTAAGTTATAGAGTTAAATATAGTACTTGAATGAAAGTCTATATCCAGAGTAGTTAGTCAATTTCACCTTTGTGTAAAGAGTAAATAAATATTAGATGCAATTGTATGAAGATAAGATTTACTAAATTCAATTGGCAATACTTGCTGATTATACGCTTCTTGCAAGGCTCACTCCAATTGCGCTTTGCTTAACAATATTTACAAAAGATACAAGCTCCCTTCAAATGTTCTAAAGTTCATATAAATGATTTATCAGTGAAGTTTTGGGCTACAAGTAAATACTCTGGAGAGGGATGTGCTAAAAATGGTTTTACGGCAAGTATGCTGTGGTTAACATCTATATATTTGTTAAGTATTGCACAAGGCATTTCAAGTCTAGATAATTCATTAAATTTGAGCAATAGAGCAAGTCATGAACAAAAAATGGGCTGCCAAACGAATCACAATAAATCTTGCATCAGTTGAAAGCGAAAAACTTGAACGATATTGTGCAAGTACAGGTAGACCTGCAACTGATGTGATTCGGGAGTTGATTCGCTCCCTGACAATAACCGAGTTGTCAGCGTCTGAACAGACTCCTACGCTAAAATATGATATTCCCATTCTGAAATAAGGGCAATTGAATAGCTTGTAACTGTTTGGCGTTATCAAGGTTAGACAAGGAAATACCCAGCAACCTAATACTGCGATTCTCCAGATCAATTGACTCAAACAGCGCTTTGGCTATCTCGAAAATCGTAGAGAGTTCACTGATGGGAGCAAGCATTGTTTTACTGCGGGTTAACTGCTGATAGTCAGAGAACTTGACTTTTAACGTTAATGTGCGTCCTCGTGTTTCGTGCTGCTCTAACCGTTGCTCAACAATTTGGGCAATCTGTTCGAGTTCTTGTAACATCTGACCGACATCGCTTAAGTCCTGTGCAAACGAGGTTTCTGCACCAATCGATTTGCGAACTCGATTTGCTTCAACTGGACGGTCATCTTCTGCTCTGGCAATCTTATAGTAATACTGACCTGCTTTACCAAAGTGGTGTGTTAGCTCAGTCAGCGATCGCTCCTTTAAGTCTGCGCCAGTATGAATGCCGAGCGAGTGCATTTTCGCTGCCGTAACCTCTCCAATGCCGTGGAACTTCTCAATCGGCAGCTGTTCTACGAAGGCGATCGCATCCTCCGGTAAAATCACCGTTAGTCCATTGGGCTTATTCTGCCCTGATGCCATTTTTGCAAGAAACTTGTTAATTGACACACCTGCGGTTGCTGTCAATTGGGTTTCTTGGAAGATCGCAGTTTTGATGTGTCTTGCGATCGTAGAAGCGTAGGGGATGTTTTGCCTATTCTCAGTAACATCAAGGTATGCCTCATCTAGCGCAACTCCTTCCACTAAATCACTGTAGCGTTTGAATATGGCGTGGATTGCAGTAGAAATCTCTCGGTAAACGTCGAATCTTGGTCTGACAAATATCAGTCCGGGGCATTTTGCAATTGCTGTTACTGACGGCATCGCGGAATAAATCCCAAACTTACGAGCTTCATAACTGGCTGCTGCAACCACGCCTCGCTGATTTGGGCTGCCACCGACTACTAACGGTTTACCTCGGTAACTAGGGTTGTCCCTCTGTTCCACCGATGCGTAGAAGGCATCCATGTCTACGTGAACTATTTTTCTCACTTGCAAGCAGAGTGAAGCATTAGAAAGTTAGGCTAACCGGTGCTTAGTAAAATACTATATTACCAGTTTTATAGTACATTAGCACTACTTGTTCCCAATACCATATCTGCATTACTTTCCACCTGGCTATGTGACCAGTCGCTATAGTAACGAGCTATAGCATTCGTCATTATAACTCATCTCGGAGCCAACTCAACCCAGTTGTCAACGCCGCCGCAGCCGTGTAATAAATCTTTTGTTCTCCAAATATGCCACCCGTGCGGCTGATGATACGGAATTCCCAACAGTGAGCAGGTGTGTAAAAAACTATCAGGGTGCTGCCTTTAATACAGATAACTTCATTAACCTTGATCTGGGACATTGACTGGTGTAAGGATGCGGCATTTGCAATTGTCTTCGATTTTGCAATTAAATGACACAAATCTCTGATATCTCTAATCTAAGGTTGAATTAGAGGCTGTTAGGATTGCTGAGTATTACATTCAGCTATCCCTCTCTGAAGAAACACTTTGCATAAGGCTTATGTATCTAAAAGAAAATGCGACATTTATTCGGCTGTCAAACCTGGCTTCTGTTGGAGAGTAAATGCCAGTAGATAGCGTGCTATATGTTCATTACCAACAAATACAAATAACTTTTGCTTGAATGCTAATTGCTCGTCCTAATTTCATCTCAATTTCATATCTGTGTGAAAAACTATTAAGTTAAGTGGTTAAGTTGGCTTCGTGAACAAATTCCAAGAGTGAAACCGCTTGCTTGCCAAAAGCGGTTCTCGAAATCCCGCTTAAAAAGTCAACCAACGTCTAAAAACAAATCCAGACCATAGTAACTCAAGGACACAAAAGCGATGGGAATCTCTAACAGTCTCCAACCACCTACAGTAATTCGTTATGTTTCCGGCACACTCCTGAGCCTTTTATTACTGACAACCCCCACAGCTGTGTTTGCTGGTGCTGGACACGACCATAGCGGTGCAAGTTCATTTCAGGGTGGTGGAAGCGAAGCAAGTGGTTCTGTCGAAGTTGATGCCGAAACCGCCCAGAGGCTGGGAATTAAAGTCGAGCCAGTGAAACGGCAACGGTTGGCTTTGGGTATTAAAAGCACTGGACAGATTGAAACCTTACCTAGCCAAAAAGTAGAAGTGAATACCCCAATTACAGGGGCAAAAGTGGTTGAATTGTTGGTGGAACCCGGCGCTGTAGTCAAAAAGGGTCAACCCCTTGCCGTTGTCACTAGTCCTGACTTGATAGAGTTACGGGTTAGTTCCGAAGAAAAACGAGCGGAAGCTATAGCTTCTTTGCAGCAAGCGCAAGCCGATTCCAAATTAGCTCAACAAAATTATCAAAGGTATTTACAAATATCTAACGCCGACATTGCCCAAGCACAAAGCCAAGTAGCATTTGCTGAAGAAAAATATAATAAGGATTTACAATTAGCTAATGAAGGCGCTTTACCACGTCGCAACGCGCTCGAATCTCAAACACAATTAGCGGAAGCAAAAGCCAAACTCACCTCAGCCAACAGCAGACGAGATATCATTGAAAGCGAAGCCCAAATGAAACGCGCTGAGTCTGCTGTTCAAGTAGCACAAGAGCGTTTACGTCTTAGTGATTCTGCTTATAATACTAGACTGCAACAAATAGGGAACCGTCCTAACGCCAAGGGATTGGTAACAGTGACTGCTCCCATCTCCGGTAAAGTTGCCGATCGCCAAGTTACCCTTGGTCAAACTTTTAATGATGCAGGTGGCACACTCATGACTATTGTCAATGATAGTCGGGTTTTTGCCACAGCCAATATTTATGAAAAAGATTTAGACAAAGTAAAAGTAGGTCAAAGAGTAAGTCTAAAAGTTGCTAGCTTACCAGACCGTACCTTTTCTGGAAAGATTACACAGATTGGTGCGGTAGTACAAGGGGAAACACGGGTTGTCTCAGTACAAGCTGAAGTAAATAACCCAGGCGGACAACTCAAACCTGGAATGTTCGCCGAATTAGAGGTACTAACAAACCAATCATCCGCACCTATTTTGGCGGTTCCTAGCTCGGCTGTAGTCGATGCGAATGGGAAAAAAATGGTCTACGTCCAAAATGGGAATGCTTTCCAATCTGCGGAAGTGACCTTGGGTCAAACCTCTGGGGACATGGTTGAGGTGAAGACGGGTTTGTTTGAGGGAGATGCGATCGTCACCCAACGTGCACCCCAACTTTACGCTCAATCATTGCGGGGTGATAGTAAACCAGAAGAAGAACACAACGAAGAAAGTGGTTCTCATGCAGAAGAAACTGAAGTTAAAACTAACAGTTTCCCACTACCTTTGTGGTTAACAGCAGGTGGAGGAGTAGCACTTGTAGTAGCTGCTTTCATGGGAGGTGCTTTCTGGTCTAATCGTCGTACCCGTTTAGTACCAGCAGGTAATTTAGAGTACGACGGGTTCAATTATGAAACAGAGGTTTATCTCGATAACCACAAGCAAACAACCCTGTCTACTTCTGATAAAAATGTTGAGGAGCGCGATCGCCCTCGAAATTCTGATGGTATTTAAAAATTAGTGAAGTTGCAGATAATACCTGAAGTTGGGTTCTGTTAGATTTTCTAACATCAAACCAACCTACAGCAAGACTATTTGGATGGTGAACAGAACAGTTTATAAACTCATGCTCCAAGTGCAGAGACTATAAAAATGTAGTTTGTTCATATCCTATTTAAGAATAGTTCGCTTTGGGCTGATTTGGGGCTTGATGTTAGCAACAGCCACACCTATATATTTAAATTTACTTACCCGTTTATCAGAAATAAACAAACTCTTCGCCATTTCTTAACCAAAAACCAAATGATTAGTACAGTTGCTAGATGGGTAATTTCTCGACGCTGGCTCGTAGTAATTGCTGCGCTCATTTCCACATTAGTCATCATCTTTAATACCATCCCCAAAATGCCGCTGGATGTTTTTCCAGCCTTTGCACCTCCCCAAGTCGAAATTGAGACAGCAGCCCCTGGACTAGCACCAGAAGAAATCGAATCTTTAGTGACATTACCAATTGAAAGTGCCATTAATGGAACTCCAGGCTTAACTACCGTTCGTTCCTCTTCTTCAGCCGGACTTTCTGTAGTCAGAGTTGTTTTTGGCTGGGGAACAGATATCTTTCAAGCCCGCCAGTTGATACAAGAACGACTGCAACAAGCCGTAAGCAAGCTACCAGAAGGAGTCGAAACCCCACGAATTGCTCCCACTAGCTCTCCCATCGGTACTGTATTAAAGTACGCCTTGACTGTGGAAGGCTACGGCAATAATCAATCTGCCACTAAAATCGACCTCATGGAAGTCCGCAGAATTGTTGATTGGCAAGTGACGAATCGCCTTTTAGCAGTTCCCGGTGTCAGTCAAGTACTTGTGTATGGCGGTGATGTGCGTCAGTATCAAGTGTTAGTAGACCTCAACAAACTACAAGCTTTTAATGTATCTTTACAACAGGTAAGTGAAGCTGTACAGGCGGCAAATGTCAATGCTCCTGGTGGCTTTTTAACTACTCCTGATAAACAAACTTTAATTCGGGGAATTGGGCGGATTGAATCCCTTGATGATCTTCAACAATCCGTCATTGTCGCCCGTCAAGGAACGCCCGTCCGCCTGGGAGATGTCGCCCAAGTGCAAATTGGTGGTGCTGTGAAAATCGGCGATGGTAGTTTAAATGGGAAAGATGCTGTTGTGGTGATGGTGAATAAACAACCCCTAGCTGATACTCCCACCGTCACCCGCGCTATTGAAGCCGCAATATCTGAGCTAAAAGCAGGTTTACCGAAAGAAATTAAAGTAAATCAAACCTTCCGCCAAGCAGATTATATCGATACTTCGGTGGAAAATGTCAGGTCAGCCTTGGTGGAAGGTAGTATCATTGCAGCAGTTATCCTCATCCCTTTTTTAATGAATTGGCGGACTCTTGGAGTTGTGCTGTTGAATTTTGCCCTAACCTTTATATTTTCATTGCAAGTATTATCTTTTTTGGGCTTAGGGCTGAATACAATGACTTTGGGAGGATTAGCGATCGCCATTGGTACAGCGATCGATGATGCCATTGTCTATGCAGAAAATGTTTTTCGTTTATTACGACAAAATAAATACTCTCCCAACCCTAGTCCAGTACTGGAAATTGTTTTTGAAGGAGTACAGGAAGTCCAGGAATCTCTGATTGGGGCAACTTTAATTACTATTGTCGTCTTTTCTCCAATATTTGCCCTTGCTGGTGTGGAAGGTCGGATTTTTGGCCCGATGGGTCTTAGTTATCTGGTGGTAGTTGTAGTTTCTAGCTTAGAAGCGCTGCTTGTAAGTCCGGCTTTATGTGCAATTTTATTACCTCACAATAAAATGTCAGTCAGGGAACCCTTTGTACCAAGAGTTTGCAAAAGGATTTATTACCTTTTTCTCGATTTTGCTATCAGAAATTCGGTAATTGTTATTACTGTGGCTGCGGCGGGAATGATAGCAGCAATTATAATTTTCCCAACTTTAGGACGAGCATTTTTACCTGAATTCCAAGAAACAACTTTGGTAAATACTTTAGCACTTTACCCAGGTACATCTTTAGAAGCTACCAATAGTGCTGCTTTTGCTTTGGAAGATAAACTCAAAGACGACCCTAGATTAAAGTATATTCAATTACGCGCCGGACGCGCCCCCAATGATCCGGATGCTGCACCTGTGAATTTGGCTCACCTTGATATTGGGTTGAGTGACAAAGGAATGAAAAATCGCGGAGCTACCGTAGAATGGTTGCGGGAAGAGTTTAACAAAATACCAGGGGCTGCATCCAATATTGGTGGATTTATTGCTCACCGTATTGATGAAATTTTGTCTGGGGTCAGGAGTCAAATCGCGGTCAAAATTTTTGGTTCCGACTTGGAAGAACTTCGCAAGCTTGGAAAGCAAGTTGAAGACGCAATAAAATCTATTCCGGGAATTGTAGATTTACAACTCGAACCACAAATTCCTATTGAACAAATTCAAATTAAGTTTGACCGTGTTGCTGCATCTCGCTACGGTTTAACTATTGGACAATTATCTAATATTATTGAAACTGCGCTCAATGGAAGAGTAGTCTCTCAAGTTTTAGAGAAGCAACAAAGCTTTGATTTGGTTGTGTGGTTGCAACCACAGTATCGCAAAAATCTACAAACAATTGAGAATTTGTTAGTTGATACCCCTGATGGTAATAAAATTCCCTTAGCTAAAGTTGCTACGGTTGCCTATGGCACTGGGCCTAATACTATCAATCGGGAAAATGTTTCGCGTTTAATTGTGGTGTCTGCTAATGCTAAAGGTAGAGATTTGCGCTCTGTAGTGACAGATATTCAAAATAAAGTTAAGGCACAAGTTCAACTTCCTTCAGGTTATTTTATCCAATATGGAGGTCAATTTGAAGCAGAAGAACGAGCTTCACAAAATATTCTGGTTTTCGGTGCTATTTCCTTTGTTGTGATTACAGTACTAATGTATCTTTCTGTGAAATCAATCGCTTCAACAGCAATGATTATGATTAACTTGCCCATTGCATTAGTGGGTGGAGTAATTGCGGTAGCTTTTACAGGTGGAGTTGTTTCTGTAGCCTCATTGGTGGGGTTTGTAACTTTGTTTGGTGTGGCTACTCGAAACGGATTATTATTAGTAGATAATTACACGACAAAAGTTGCGTTAGGGATGTCTTTAAAAGAAGTATTAATTGCTGGGTCAATGGAACGACTCAACGCTATTTTGATGACATCTTTAACTTCAGCTTTGGGTTTAGTTCCGTTGATAATTTCAGTGGGGCCAGGGAAGGAAATTTTGCAACCTCTTTCGATTGTGGTGTTGGGTGGGTTGTTTACTTCTACGGCGTTAACTTTGTTGGTTTTACCTGCTTTGTACTCGAAGTTTGGTAGGTTTTTGTTACCTAAGCGAAGTGCGACTGTTGTGGAAAATGGGAAGGTCGCGGAATCTGTGTTGGAAAATTGATTTTGGGGATAGGGATGAAATGCGAATTTTACAGCTTTCATCTCCTGAAACAATAAACTGCCAAAAATATTCACCCTTCCTTTGATTTGTGAAAATTAAAAATATTAAAAGCTTTGATAACTATGTCTCTTGTTTAATGAGTAACTTTACACTTTTTTTAAATTTTATTCAGGAGGCATAAGGCAGGAGGAACCCACCTTTAAAAAAGTGAGATTGCAATAAGGACGTTTTATACTTTGCTGCAAGCAGTCTCAGTATAATTATCGTTTTTTACTGGGCTTTAGATCAGAAGTAAAGTTTTAATTGATACTCATGACTATCCTGCCTCCTGCCTCATAACTCCTGCCTTTTAGTAAACTCTGGAAAATGCCACAATAATTACTTTAGATAGAGCTAGCGAGGAAGTTTACAATCTTTTCATCCTTTCGATTAATTTATATTTATGATTTTTTAACATTTGTTTATTCAAGATTTATTTAATGGAGGCTAACCTATTCATGCCTAACTCAGCATCCCAATTAACTAAAGTTAAGAGTAAGAATAACGAATTTTCATCTACAGCAGATACAGTGCGTATCTATCTTCGTCAAATTGGACGTGTACCTCTGTTAACCCATGAGCAAGAAATTTTTTTTGCTAAACAAGTTCAGCAAATGATGGCAATTATTACTGCGAAGGAAGAACTATCTGAAAAATTACAGCGTGAACCCACTCTGCAAGAATGGGCTGACAAGATGCAGTTGAAAGAAGATGTGCTGCTGCAACAACTAAGTCAAGGACAAATTGCCAAGCAGAAGATGATTCAGGCTAATCTGCGGCTGGTAGTGTCTATTGCTAAAAAATACCAAAAACGCAATGTTGAGTTTCTAGACTTAATTCAAGAAGGTACATTGGGGCTAGAACGAGGGGTAGAGAAATTTGATCCAACTCTTGGATACAAGTTTTCTACTTATGCTTACTGGTGGATTCGTCAGGAAATTACACGAGCGATTGCACAACAATCCCGCACCATTCGTTTACCCATTCACATGGCTGATAAGCTGAACAAAATTAAGCGTGTTCAACGAGAGTTATCTCAAAAGCTTGGTTACACTGCCGACGTGACTGAAATCGCCCAAGCACTCAATCTGGAACCCAGTCAGATTCGAGAATGTTTGCAGTTTGCTCGTCAACCTGTTTCCTTAGATATGCGAATTGGGCCTGAGCAGGATACTCAATTGCAAGATATGCTGGAGGATGATGGAATATCTCCCGAACGCTACGCGGAGCGGGAATTACTCTATCAAGACATTCACAACCTATTAGCAAAGCTGACTCCCCAGCAAAAGGAAGTATTAATCTTGCGCTTTGGTTTAGCAGGTGAACACGAACTTACTCTGGTACAGATTAGTCAACGTATGGGCATTTGTCGGGAACGAGTGCGACAAGTGCAACAACAAGCTCTCACACTTCTACGAAGATATGGGGTTAACTCACACAGCTATCTGGCTGATGCTCCTTAATTTTGAACGCTTGTAGCAGTTATTTGACTTTCACCCTTTGCTTCATCCACCAAAAGGTTCCCAAACCTGCAATAATGACACTGATCGCCATAGCTCCAGTAAACCATTGATTCCCAGACTTGGCTGACTGAGTTGATGGTAATTCTTGCTCAGTTTTTTGAGAACTTGTAACTGGTGCTGGTGTCGATGCTGCTACACCACTAGCTACTATTACCTCATACTGCATCTGGAAGGGTTTAAAATTACTTTCGACTTTGGGAGTGCAAGCTAACTCTAACTGATAAGCTCCTGTTTTAGGAAAAACAACATCTGCACCAGGAATACCCTGATATTTCTCAACTGAAATCGCTTGCACCGTAGGCTGTAGTACAGGCGAATCTTTCTGTTTACGAGGTTGAGAGTAGACAACCATTTGGCAATTCGCCTCCGACACTGGCAAGATTTTCCCTCCCTTGCGGGTAAGTGCAACCCAAACTCTCGCTGTTTCTCCTGCTTTGGGACTGTGATTTGGTTCAACGTGCCAAGTACCAGCCACATCCCCCGATAGTTTGATGTTATGTGCTAACACGGGAGCAACGCGATTTTGTGAGGTTGGGTGAAAAAGGTGCGATCGCTAACAAC
>NZ_CAWUDO010000124.1:0-18670 GCF_963920935.1 Nostoc sp. CCY 9925
TGATTAACTCAGCCCTGCTGGGTCATTTTGCATAGCTTAGTCTAAACTCCAGTTGCCAAGACCACTCAAATAACTCTACTTGCAGCGAGTGCAATTCGGTGTAGAAGCGACTGTAAAAATCTTTGGTGGGATAAGTAGCAAGTCGGTTTTCGATTTGAGAACGGCGAGTAATCAGGTCTTTGAGTTGCTGCTTCCTTGACTCAAGCTGCTGTTGTGTGCTGTCAATACCATTCTGTTGTTGCTGCCAGAAAGATGCTTCTGCAATAAGCTGGTCAACACTCTGCTGGGCGGCGATGAGAGATTCAGTTGTTAGTGGGATTTGAAATTGAAATGGGGTGGCCAGCGTCGCCAATACAGGCATCTCTATCTGTTTGTGCAAGCGTTTGAGAACATGATGTGGGCTGGTTTTGGTTATCGACTGCCAGAATCGTTTAATCGTCTGCAAAAGCTTGACAAACCAGTTGTCATTTCTACCTGAAAACTGCCAGTAATCAACTCTAGGCAAAGAACGCCTAGCACTGTCAAGATGTTGTCCTATCTGCTGGTAAGCTTCTAGGGGGAACTTATTGTAGTCGCGGTCAAATTCTAATGGTGACGAAGATTTAAATCCAGAGGTTTTTATCGCCTCGTCAAGCAATTGTATATCTCGGCATAGCGACTCTAATAATTGTTCATCAGCACTTTTCTGTTGAAGATCATGCTCGTCTTGCTTAGAGTGAAATTCTATTTGCTGAACCCCAGCTAACAATTGTTGCCTAGCTGACTCCCATTCATCTGATTTAAATGTTTCTTTGGCAAGCCAGTCGAGTGCAGCTTGCAAGCTAGGTAAAACTTGAGTGTCAACTAAATCCCTTGAGCCTCCTGATAAGTAGAAACAGTCAGAGGTCAGGTTGCTGGCTAAGATTTTCTCAACGTTATTTACAGCAAATTTGTTAGTGCTTGTCACCACAGTTAGGTTACTTTTATCTTGACCCGTTGTTGCCAAGTCCACGGCTCGACGTACCACTTGCTGCGCTATCTTATGTAACAACAGTGTGGTCTTGCCATTCCCCGGTGGCCCAATCACAGCAGTAACAGGATGAGATTGAGAATGTTTGAGAGCAAGTGCTTGATAGTCATCGGGCTGTGAGTTGGGAAAAGCACCTAGAAAAAGTACGTCATGCTGGGGTGATTTTGGTTGCCCAAACAGATATTCGTAAGCCGGATGTCCTGGTCTTGACCACTGAAAGTAATTCTGGTCGCTAATTTTCTGAAAATCTTTTTTGAGGTTGTAATTAAAAGCAGCGTAGTCAAAATCCAACAGATAAGGAAGAAGTTTTGACCGCACGGGAAACGGCGGTATTTCAATCAGCCCCATAAAATCTTGTAGCGTTTTAAAGGGACGATTGAAAGTAGTTTCGAGAAAAACTTTCAACCCTTCCCTTGTTACCAGGGACTCAGCCGCTTCTTCCTCTAGTCCGTACCACTGCATCAAATTGGGAATAACAGGCTGAAACTCATAGTCAGTTAAATTCCATCCGCTACTGCGATAATTGCCCTCGAATATTGGGGAAACGTTGATCGTGAACAACGGGCGAAATTGACGGCGATTTGATTCAACTACATAAAGCTGCGGGAAAGCTATAGCAATTGATGGTAATTTTGTTTGCTCAAAATTCTTTGCACTTTTAAACGGTTGCTTTATGTTTTTAAATAAAGACTCGTCTATTAATAATTTATCGCCTACCAGATTTACGAGAGAGTCCCAGATGTTCGGTTGAGTAGAATCGTCAGCTTCTACTTTGGCATTACTCAAATTTTCAACATGGATGTAATCTAACCAAGCTTTGAGTAATGCTCGAATCTGTGAATCTGATGCCATCTCTGTTTCTCCCCTCGCACCCAATCATGAATCAAAGGTAAAAAGACTCTAAAAGTAGAGATTACCTGACAATTTACCCCAAGTCACTCATCCCCTAGTAATGCTTCGAGCTTGTTTAAAAGGTTTACTAGCTGCTTTTGCTTTCTAGGTTCTTTCCAAAGCTGACGCTTTTTAATGCGCTGGGTGATATTTTGGAGGCGGTCTGGTATTTGGTTAGTTGCTTTAGATGAAGATGCTTGTTCATCATCCGTCCAATCTGTGATTTTTTCTTTGATTTGGCTTAAAGACCAATCCGAGGCTATCGCTTCGGACAAAAGTTTTTTTCGGATTTCATTATTTCTTACCCGCGCCAAGACTTGTGCTTTGGTGTATTCCAGTTGACCAGAACGCAGTGCCATTAAAATTTCTTCGGGCAGATTTAGCAAAGGTAAGCGTGTGGTAATGAACGATAGCCAATTCATGAGTCCCAGGCTCTCAAACACCTGTTGTACCGTGTTTGATTGTTCTTCATCTAAGTTAGGAAAAACGTTTTTACTAGATTCCGTTTCATCGGCTAAATGGTCAGAAACGTTGTCAAGAGATTGTGGATTATCGGGGTTAGGAAAAACGTTTTTACTAGATTCATTTTTCTCGGCTAAATGCTCAGAAATGTTGTCCTCAGTTTGTGGATTATCTGAGTTAGGAAAAACGTTTTTCCTAGATTCATTTAATGAGGATTTTGACGGCTGTTCCCCCTTACTGTGAGCGTTTTTCATTCGATACAGCAAGGATTTGACGGCTTCTACATCGCAATGCAGCCGGATTGCCAACAGGTGCAAGATCCCTTCAGTTTCTTCAACAGGGTTAAGGTCTTCTCGTTGTAGGTTTTCAATCAAAGCCAACTGAAACGCTTGGTCATCAGATAGCTCACGCACAACCACAGGCGCGACTTCAAGTAAGGCTTCCTGCCCTGCCCGATAACGTCTTTCCCCTGCTACTAATTCGTATTTCCCCCCGCCTAACGGACGCACTAACAGAGGTTGGAGGATACCATGCTGTTTAACTGACTCTACTAATTCTTTTAATGCTTGTGGGTCAAAATAGCGTCTGGGCTGGTGTGGGGGCAGAACTATATCTTCCAGCTTGATAGTAGTTTCAGTAGCGGCTGGCAACTCGCCATCTGGTGAGGATAACCAAGGTGCAGGGGGTGGAGTTGTAATTTGACCCCCAAAGGGTTTGTCTGTTTGTTTGCGTCGGATCATAAAGCCTCCAAAGCTAAAGCGATTTCTTCAAGAATAGCGACTACAGGATGTTTCGGGTCAAATACTGCTAGGGGCGCACGTTCTTCTGACGCATCAACAAAAGCGGTAGCTCTGGGGATGGGTGGGAAAATACGACCCCAAGCGGAAAGTTGTTCTTGAATGGCTGCCAATGCTCGTTTATCGGCTGAGTTCTGTTGAGCATACCGCGTGGGAATAAACCCGGCTATTTGGATTTTGCGGTTAGCTTTATTTTTTACGTGGGTGATAGTTTGTAAGAGTTCGTCTGTTCCCTCAAAGGCTTTGAGATGGGTTTCCACGGGAACGAGTACGTGTGTGGCCGCGACTAAGGCGATATAGGAAAGCAATCCTAAGCTGGGAGGACAATCTATAAGAATGAAGTCGTATTCATTTAGAACAGATTCAATGGCTTCCTTAAGGCGCAACTCGCGCATCGCAGCACTGACTAACTGCATTTCGGCCCCACTTAAGACTCGGCTTGCTGGAACCAAGTCCATGCCGTGAATGCCCTCATGAATCGGTAAGGGCTGCTCGTCGATAATGGCATCAGCAACGGTTTTTTGTAACTGAGATGGCACTAACCCCATGAATTTGGTCAAGCTTGCTTGGGGGTCTAGGTCAATGAGGAGAACCCGATGTTCTCGTCGTGCAAGGTGATATCCCAAATTTTGGGTCAGTGTCGATTTGGCGACACCACCCGCCTGGTTAAACAGGGCGATAATGCGGCATGGAGGATCAGAAGTTGACACTGGCATTATTCCTAGAAGATACGTTGACATTTGGTCAACCGGCTCGGTTTTAGTTTCCAGTTTATTGAAGTGTATCAGAAGAAGAGAAGTTCTAGCTAAGACGGTAATTTCAGCAGTAGACTTTATAGAATCAAGCAACATTAAGTCATTCCTATGACAACCAAACAAGCCATTTTGTCAGCGATTGAACAACTGCCATCCCAGCACCAAGAAGAGGTGTTGCGGTATGTTCAACAGCTTGCACTTACCCAGAAATCACCCTCCTCTTACTCACCCACTGGCAGTAGCGACCCCCTGGCAAACTTTATCGGTGCAGTATCTCATGGCTCCTTGGCTGCCAACTTAGACTCAGAACTCTATGGCGACTAAGTGCTGAACTGGTCAAATGTGCGTGCGCGGTGTGGTTAAAAGTAGCTATTTACGGGTGCATCATGGAGACAAACTATACATTCAAATTCAATTCTTCGACTGCCTTAGAAGCCCTCAAAGTAGGTAAATATGACCCGCTCAAGTTCTACGAGGCGCGTTTAGACCTGTTCAACCTTTCGGTAATGGCAGACTACGATCAGCTAATTTGCCTGCCCACACTAACTGCTATTGATAAATACTGGTATCAGATTGAAACAGCCCGAAAAGTACTTAGACAACTGGGTGGACGCGCATTACTAGCCGATGAAGTCGGATTGGGCAAAACCATTGAGGCGGGACTAATCATAGCCGAGTACTTAGCAAGGGGTATGGTACAGTCCATGCTGGTGCTAACTCCCGCATCCCTAGTTTCCCAGTGGCAATCAGAGTTAAGTGACAAATTTAATATTGCTACTATCACCACAGATAACCGTGACCCGCAACAACCGATAGACGAATTTTGGACGAATAATCCGCGAATTATCGCTTCATTAAACACGGCTAAGTCTGCTAAACATTATCCCCACGTCACCAGTCGCACTTGGGACTTGGTAGTTGTCGATGAAGCCCACCACCTGAAAAATCGCACTACCCTAAACTGGAAACTGGTCAACGCCCTCAATAAGCGGTTTATCCTCATGCTCACTGCTACGCCAGTGCAGAACTCCCTTATTGAACTGTTTAATTTGCTGACCCTCCTCAAGCCAGGACTGCTACAAACAGAAGCCGCTTTTAAAAAAGAATACGTAGATTCCAGGAATGGACGAGTCCCGAAAAATCCAGAAAAGTTACGCTCTCTGATGCGGGAAGTCATGGTGCGAAATACCCGCGCCCTAGTAGATGTCAAACTGCCCAAACGCTTCGCCACCACAATTACTGTTACCCCGGCAGCAGGCGAGGAGAAACTTTACCAGGACTTGAGCGAGTATCTACGTTCTTCAGAAGACAAGCTAGACAGACTCTCCCGCACTAATTTGCTGATGCGTGCTGGTTCATCCCCTGGTGCTTTGGCTGACTCCCTCAAGCAACTGACCAAACGCCTACCTGATGAAGAACTGAAGTCTTTAGCAAGACGAGCAGCCCAGGTGAAGCAGGTCGAGAAAGCAAAAGTATTGGTAGAGATGCTCTCAAAATCTTCCCAGAAAACCTTGGTCTTCACAACCCATAAAGCAACTAGCACTTATTTGACCCAAACTCTGCAAGCAGCAAATATCCCCTTTGCAGAATTTACTGGTGGGATGTCCCTTAAACAGAAAGATGAGGCTATAGCCGCATTTCGGGATAATGTTTCTGTACTGCTGGCATCCGAAACAGGCGGAGAGGGACGTAACATTCAGTTTGCGAACGCGATCGTTAATTATGACCTCCCCTGGAACCCAATGAAAATAGAACAGCGCATTGGTCGTATCCACCGCATTGGACAAACCCAGGATGTTTTTATTTTTAACTTTTGTCTCAAGGGCAGTATCGAAGAGTATATTCTGCGGATATTGCATGACAAAATCAATATGTTTGAACTGGTGGTCGGAGAGATTGAAACAATTTTAGGGAACGTGGATGATGAATTTGACTTTAGTGAAATTGTCATGGATATCTGGCTCAAGCATCAGGTCAAGCCCGAATTAGATACAGCCTTCGAGCAATTGGCAGATAATTTGTTAAAAGCCAAAAACCAGTATCAGCAAATTCAAGAACTGGATGAACAGATTTTTGGCGAAGATTTTGAAGCTTGAGAAATTGATTTGACTAACTATGATTTCAGATCCAATTATTGCTACCTTAGAAAAAATTGTTTCTCTGCATGACGGAATAGCAGAACCTGCTGGTGAACACATTTTAAATGTGTTGTTAACAGAAAATATAGCATCGCTGCTTTCGCTCCCCGAAGAAGTTACTTTTACTACTATTGCTGATGTACCCCAAAGTGTTTTTGTCACCTATCATTCAGAAGTCTTAAATAAGCTATCTGAACTATTAGCTGTTAAAGGACTTATTAGTGCGTTGAGTGTTAAATTCGATGGACATCTGAAAAATACAGGCTTTGAGAAAATTTTATTGGAGAGACTCGCACCTCAAAATGGCTTAATTCGTTTTTTAGATGCTAAACCAGAAATTACTCGTTACATCTTGTGTAATGTGGCTTACACAGCGAATGCTTCCGAAAAAAGGATTGGTTTAGTTTCGTTCATTATCAATGAAATAACAGGAGTAACACCAGTAGAAATTGGGGATGCTTTGTTTTGGGAGTCTGACCTAATGACTGTGGAGCATCAAGAGACACCATTGGCGATGACAATTGAAGATTTGTTGAGCTTAATTGAACATCAAAGTGCAATATTGATTGGAAAATCTCTAGATAATTGGCAGGCTAAATTAACAAGAGCAAGAGCTAGGGATGAAGAAAGACTCACTTGTTATTACAACACGATTAGCGACTCGATCCGCAACAAGATTGAGTTAAAAAAATTGATTGGTGATGAACTAGATAAAGAATTAGCACGAATTGAAGCCACTAATAGAGAGTTAGAGAGAAAATTATTAGATATCCAAGAGCGTTATGCAATGAGTGTAGAAGCTTCGTTGCACAGTGCAATGATTATCCATCTCCCTACGGTACATATTCAGTGTGAGTTGCAACGAAAGAAAGTAAAACGGACTGTAACAGCAGTTTGGAATCCGTTCACTAAAATTATTGAGCCGCTTCGTTGTGAATTATCAGGAGAACCTGTTTACAATTTCTATTTAGATGACAAGTCAGCTAAAATTATCTCACCGACAGTCTGGATAAAGTAATTTATGACAATCAATTTACCTATGAAATTGTCACACTTGCCCAACAGTTTACCATTAGATGGTGCTGTCCGCATCGAGCTAGTAGAAGGAGTGCCGATATTTCGAGCTTCCAGCTTAGTACAGGGGCGAATTGAAGCCTTATTAATTAAGCAAAAAGAATCTGCACTTACTTCAGAGGAAGAGAAAGAATTAGATGAATATGAAGAATTAGATGATTATCTGAGTTTGGTGAATCGGATGCTCAGAAATTCATCGCTAACTCAAAACCAAAGTGAATTATAGGGAATTAGAGATTTGTCTGCGAATCGTTACATTAGCGAAGCTACTCAAAATCAAGTACGACAACGAGCCAAGTTTCTGTGTGAATATTGTCACGCATCGGAGCAATGGCAATATGTTTCCTTCACTGTAGACCATGTAATTCCTCTGACCAAAGGTGGTGCTAATTTAATTGATAATTTAGCTTTGGCTTGTTTCCATTGCAATCGCCAAAAATCCGATAAACTTAAAGCCTTTGATGAACAGTCGTTATCAGAAGTACCCTTATTTAATCCTCGCACTGATAGTTGGCAAGAACACTTTATCTGGTCAACAGATACACTCTCCATTATCGGCTTGACACCTACAGGACGCGCCACAGTCGTAGCATTAGCATTCAACCGAGCCAGAATAATTGATATTCGCGCTGCTGATAGAGAAATTGGGCGGCATCCACCACCAGATGACCCAGTAAAAAGGAACCAATGACGGATACACGCAAAGGAATTATTGCCTTTTGATAACAGTATTCTAAAAGACCTTAAGAGCGATCGCCCAGGAGTGTGAAGGTTGTTTTACTTAGGTGATGGAGTTCTACAGCATTAAGAAATATAGTAATTAATTTCTTACCTGGGGTTGGCACAATCCTTGCATAGCAAAGTTCGTGAAAGGCAATGTTGAGCAGGCGTATTGCGAGGTCGCTCCTTAAAAGCGATTGTCCCAGCTACGACCGCACAATCCCCTTGCCCGGTAATGGCTTTTTATTTATTTTTTCTGGCAAAAAATAAATATACAAAAAATAATAATATACTATTTGATTTTAGTTTTTATTAATGATATTATTCTGCCACATTCTTAGCTAGTATTTTTGTACTAAAATGACAGATAACTACAATACCATTGAGTATGACGGATATTCAATACAAATCGAACGGACTCCAGTGGAGCAAATGACTGGGGAGAGATATTGGACTTTTAGTTTTGGGCAAACTGGACAACCTCTCTTACCTGTGGGAAAAACGTATGGTGGTTATGAGGTAGCGTTAGCTGAGGCTAAAAAATTAATCAACAGTCGCAAAAATCTGAAATTATAAATTTTGAGTACATATACATCATATTATTAAAGCTATTTAAACCTCAATAATAATATGATGTATCAATTTTATTTAACACGATTTTTGATATTTCAATGTCGGCATAGGCACATTAACCGACATCGTTCACCTGTGACAAGTGTGCAAACCTGAAGCAGCAACATCACCAATCAGCTTTGTTTCTCTTTTCTACACCCGTGAAAATTTAGAGTATAAATATATAGCTTAAGAGTGCATTAGTTGTTTTCTAAAAGCAAATCTCTTTTCTGTCTATTTTATCCTGCAATTTTGTTTTTACACTCAATGTAAATTTTAAGTCAGATGACATAGCATCTAAAGTTATGTATGGTCGGCCCTTGATGAGTTTATCAATAGTAGCCTGTTTAATACCAGTACCTTTAAAAGCAACCGTCAATTCATGTTTATTTGCAGTGTTAATATTGGTAGAATTTTTTGTATTAGAATCACTAAAAATCCAGTTGGGTGTTTGAGTGTTATTTACAACTTGTTTTGTTATATGATTTAAGTCGATTACAGTGTCATTATTATTAGTGGTAACAACTTTCGATACAATTTTATCTGATTGAAGAAAATGAATATTTCTAAGTCCTAACTTTCTTTGCAAAAGAGGTGGACAGAAAGGAGCAATCATAAAAGCTAAATCAGATGGTATTCCATCAGAATTAGATGGTTCAAAGTTGACATCATTTAACCATCCAGTAAATGTATTAAAGTGGCTGCTCAACATCTCATAGTTTTTAGCTTCGCCAAAGGCTCTAGCAACAGTTTTGCCATTATGTAGTAATTCTGCATAGCAGTCAAAGGCATGACCTGCTATTACAGTAGTAGTGGAAACATTTGACAACGTGTATGCTGTTTTACTTAAAAAACTAGCCCACCGTTGTTTGCATTCTGCTTCAAGTAAATTACGAGAATCTCCTTCAAAAACCTGTTCAGGTGCTTCTTGAAAGTATTTTTCATGAATTTCTAGTATGGCATTACCATAGTTTCGACAAAATTCCCTTAATGTATTAGTAGAAATTATCGAGATATTTTTTATTTCTTGCCATGCTTGGTTAAAGTTTTTATAACCGCTATAAGCTCCTTCAATCCGATTTTCAATCTTTTCTCTAATTATTTCAAATTCATTGCTGTACCCCTTATTTAAATTGATGACTGAATCACCAATAAGACTTTTAATAACAGAATCTTCTGCTATAAAACTTCCTACATTATCAGAAGTACCTACTAAATACATCAATATACGGATTTTTGAACTAAAATCTTGAAAAGCCCTTCTAACTAATTGCTTTAATACTAATCTGGTTTCTTGAATTTCTTGTGGAAATGCTGCTAAAGCATCTAACTCATCTGCAAGGTATACAAAACTGAATCTGGGGTCTACTTGGGAAATTTCGGAGATGACATAAAAAAAGAATTGTTCAAATACATCTACACTTTCAGTAATATACTTTTTGAATTTAGTACGAAATGGCATTAATGCCTTTGTAGTTTTTAATTGAGAAACTTGATGATTTTCTAAATATTCACTTAAAATATTTTCAGCTATAGCTCTAACTGAATTAGATAAATTTTGATTGTGTAACAACTCCCAAAAGGTATCAGCCAGAATATGACAGTAAAACTTAACACCAAAATCAGAGCCAAGCGGTATGTCAGAAAGCTGAAATTGAACAACTATTGAATGATTTAAAAAAGTCGGTTTAGTTTTAGTTAATTCGTTTAGATAAGTTAAAAGTGAAGTCTTACCACTACCTACTAAGGCAGCAACAAATCTAAAAGTAAAAAAACCGTCATCGAAGGTATGCCTGAGATCGTCTTCAAGTAGCTGAGTTATATTAGCTATTTGCCGTCCAGATAAACTTCGAGATGTGGAACCTTCACCGTCACTTCCTGGTTGTCTAATAACACGTTCAATTCTAATATCTTCAATGAATCCAGTTCCTGACTTAACTTGTTGAAGAAAGCTTTTTATATATCTCTTTTTTCCTGCATCTTCTGGCATTGTTTATTCAGCCCATTGAATTAATTCTTCATTCTTTTCGGTAACAGTGAAAACTTTACCACCTGACTTCAGTCTCTCAAAATATTTATCTGAGAGTGTTTGAGAGATTGGGTAATTCTCATTAATTTTTTGGCGAATAACTCGACTATAAATAGCCACAACACCAAGCAATTCTTGGCGTTTCCTTTCTTCAAAATAAAGTGCCTTAAATTTTTCTACATAAGTATCAAAGTCTATATCTTCAATATTTAATGAAAAATTACCAGAATCAGAAGATACTTGTTGAAGATACTCTATAAGTATATTTATAACTTTAGGCCCTTTCACAGAGTCAAATCGATACTTAGTTGTTTGAAGGTTAGAAGCTAATATTTTTTTACCTAAAGTAGTAACTGAAAGCCGATTTTTTTTAGACGATTCAATTAATTTATGTTCAATCAGACCTTCATAGCACTGTTCTGCTTCTTTTTGTACTTCTTTAGAGAGGTAAGACTTCACAACGCTTTTAGTTACTGTACCCTCATTTGAATAAGCATGAGCGTAAAGCAAATAAAGTAGTTGTACTGTTGAAAGCTGACTCATAAATACTTTAGCCTTCTCAATTTAATTATGAGAAAAAAGAATTAATTCTGTTTTGAAAATTGTTTTTTAAAACAGAGCTATTTACCACCACAGTACAGTATATATAATCTTTTTGACGCAAGCCTCAGTAATATTACTACTGCCTATCCCTTAATCATTAAAAATGTGAAGCTCCCCAAAAATTACTGCATCATGTGGAGATGTACCTTAATCGGTGGAATTGGGACAATAATAGCCCCTGGATTTGCTACATTAATCCGAATAGGAGTCAATGTAGCAGTGGGTTCAGCAGTCGATTTATCCTCAAGACAAGCAAATAATCAAAATGTTATAAATCCCCCCAATCAAAATTCAAGAAACGTCGAGCATTCAGCTTGGTATATTGTTCAGTGTTCTTGATATCGCGGTGTCCTAAAAAATCCTGAATCTCTCTGGTGCTGTAACCCTGATTCACCAGATAATAACCGCAGGCATGACGCATCATGTGACAGTGAACTTTGATATCAAGCCCCGCCTGTACTGCCAGCCGCGAGATCAACTTCCGCACCGCATCAGTACTCATCACCTCACCACGCTCTGAGACGAAAATAGATTTGCTATCAGGGTATCTTGGTGGCTACCCTATCAGGGAACTGTTCTCTGAGTTCCTTGAGCAAAACTATTTCATCATCTCTAAAATACTTTTCGCTCAACTACTTGCGTGTGTATTCTTATTGAATTTTCCACTACCACTTATTCTCTACAATCCTTTCCTTTAGTAGTTTACTAATAATTGTGTGTACACCGTAGCCCCGCAAGCGAGGAGGGGGCTAATGATGTTATTTATTAGAGATTTACGGGCAGACTATTTATAGAGTTTTAAGAAAAAAATATGAGTTCACCAATGGATGATTTTGGACTAAATTTTGAGCAGATAAGAATCTTGTATAGCTTCGAGTATTTTTTAGTGCAAGAAGATATAACCAAAGAAACAGAATTTATCAAAAAGCAACTTAAACGTAGATGGTTAAATCTCTGGAGAGAATCTGTGGAAAATTTTTTATCCAGTATCGCTAGCAATGACTTGGAGAGAAATGATTGTTTTTTGTATACGGATTATTCTTCATTAGAAGAATCAGTTGAAAGAATGAAACAATTTTTAGAGAGAAGTCGTCCTCTATATTCAATTTTATTGGAACTATCACTGTTTATTATTTATACTCCTTTCGGTACTCATGAAGATGAACAATTCAGAAACTTGAAACTTAGCGAAGCCTTTCGCCCAAAAATTATAGAGCAAATCGGATTTTTTGCTAATGAACTTGGAATAGAAATAGGGTACGTTAAACTATTCAAGACCGACTACAAAATGTGGAGCGATGTAATTACTGGCTCAAATAACAACCCATTCAAGGTGATAATAGGAGGCTTAATTGGGGGAGCAGTTTTAGCAGCTGTAGCAGCTGCAATTGCAATACCTATTCTTGTACCATTACTGGCTCCAATACTTGCACCGGGACTTTCGGGAGCAGCTGCAATTTCAGTTGTATTAGCAGCCCTTGGAGGAGGTGCAATTGCAGCAGGTGGTTTTGGTATGGCAGGTGGAATGGCTGTTATTGTTGGCGGTGGTGCAATTCTTGGTGCTGGTGCTGGTACTGGTGTTGGCTCATTATTTGCTAATTCACCAGATTTAGCTGTCCGAGAAGCGGCAAAATTTTTAGTAACTTTTAATGATATAATTTTGCCACAAAAAGATGTTGAGAAACAAGAAATTGCTCACAGTGCTAGAGAAATCATTAGAAGGCAAAGAAATACAATTAATGAGCTTGAAGGGCAAATCTCAGAAATGCAAATGAATAGAGATAGTAATTCAGAACAAATAAATAACTTACAAAAAGTAGTAAAATATTTTAGAAAATCTTTAGAAATAAGTCAGAATTTATTAAAAGAATTTTTGCAAATATATGGGTAGTTTAGAATGAGTAATTCGATTACTTGTGTGTACACAGTAGCTCGTTTATAGTAGGATTGAGGGTATTTTAAAAATTTCATGCAAGAGGTCTATTGCTTAAAAGCTAATCGGCTTATGCGATGTTGAGGTCATCGTAGTCGAGTAGCAGGACTATATCGCTATAATCCCGTGCTGATTTCTCCGGTGTAGAATCTGGTATAGAAATATTTAAAAATCCAAAGCAGAGATAGCGTTCTGCTTCTGCTTCTCAGTTACCCCCAAATAACGCTCCAAAGCCGCCAAAGTCCGATGCCCCGATATCTCCTGAATATGACGCAACGGTATTCCAGCATCACTCATCCTGGTTAACGCCGTCCTGCGGAAGCTGTGCGTACTCACCCCCTCAATGCCCAGCCGCACACAGGTATCTCTAAGGATTTTGTCAGCACTGACCTTGTGGATGTGTAAGAGTCCATGCCTGCCGGGAAACAAGAACTCCTTGCGGCGATTGGGGTTGTACTCTTCTAAATACTGCTTGAGCTTGGGATGCACTTGAATTTCCCTGGTGTCCCGCTTGCCTTTGGTGTTAACACTGCGTAGTACTAACACACCTCTGACCCCGTTGCTGCCAAACACATCTTTCACTGCCAAAGTGCAGGCTTCGTTGATCCGGCAGGCAGCATAAAGGCACACGCCGAACAATGCGCGATCGCGTGGGTTGACAAAGCCCTCGCTAAATAGGACATTGATTTGATCGGGTGTGAGGATCTCTGCCCTGCCGAACCGGTTTATTTTCATAGGGTCTAGCTTACATGGTCTTTTCGCAATAACACAATGTAACTGCCCAAAAAGCCTATTCTCTCGTGAGCGATGACACACCCTTAACCCAGGCTTATCAATCAGCCCTCAAGCACGAACGCTACAACCCTCATTATTCCGTTGGCTGATAAAAATAGCTTATGATTGCAACGCGATGACCACTTACAGGTATGATCCACACCAATAGGATCTGCTCATGTTGGGGCTTGCCAGAGTTGTCTATACTCGCTTCTACACCCCTGGTTGATCAATTGTTGCTATCAAAACCGATATCATTTTTCTCTGCCGCAGCGTCTAGACATGGTGTAGACCGTGCGTGCAACTGTAAATAAAACTTACCTCTCTAGTGGTGCGGGGGACATTTCATGCTACTGGGCATGGAGCCGAGATCCCTGCAAATTCGGAAATAGAGGCTGAAAACTATTGTTAGATATAGCTTTGGGCTTATTTAATCCCTCTAGTTTTTAACGAATACAGAATGCTGAATTTAGTACACAGTTACTAATAAACCCGGTTTTTGATCTCTCAAATACCAACATTTGGGCTAGTTTTGGCTAATCTATGTTTATTCCAGATTGAGTAGGGAACACCTATAAAAGCTCCCAAAATGACGTAAGCTACCAGTGTCGGAATCACCATCTGCTGTACATGATTCAAAATAGCGATAAACAAAGCTAAACCAAAATTACGAGCAATACAGAAAATCGCCAAGGTAGCTCGCATATCATCATCGAGTCTGCCTAAGGTGTGTCCAATTCCTAGAGAGGCAATTACCATAATTGCGATCGCTACCAGTGGTAATTCACCAACTTTGGAAAACATTGGCAGCCCTAAGATGCACAATAAAACAACCAGCACCAAAAAGAGACTGTTAGCAATAAAAGTCAAGGGTTTAGCAATCTGTTGGGTAAATATAGGCGCGAACTTTTGCATCAAAATACCGACACTGACGGGTAATAACTGCACCATAATCACTTGTCGGGCAACTTCTAAAATTGCCACCTTTTGTGAAATACTCGGAAATAAGGTGGCGAAAATTGCCAAGGTAATAGGAGTAACAAAAACCGCCAGTATTGCCAGAGTTAGCTGAAGACTTGCTGAGTAGTGGAAGCTGCCTCCAGCCTGTTGCGATCGCTTTGTGGTCAGAGGCGCACCCGGAGAAGCTGCAAGTATTGCCAATCCGATCATCACTGCTGGTGGTAAGTTAAACAGTTTCAACAGGAGAATAACTACTAAAGGAACCAGCACAACAACCGCTAAAAGCGCACGGAATACTAAGGCAGGTTTTCGCCAGAAGGAGCGCATCTTTTCAAAAGAGAGGTTGCACCCTATGGCTAACATCAGAGAAAAAATAGTGACTTTAACGAGAATCAGTAATAAGGGATGTTGCATGGCTTGTAAATGCTTGATCCTGGGAAATGAAAAATCACTAAAAGATTCCGAAATCGCCGTGAATCAGGACAAAAATTAGCCAGCAAACTAACAGATTTAACTAATAAATTTTCAATTAAACTGTACTCATAGCTGACTTAGAAACACAAACAAATTACTCTGCATCCCCCTCAAGAAATTCTTATGAGGGGGTACATCTTTGTGGCTGGGTATTCCTTTCTTTGGCATCAAGAATACCGTGAATTTTATATCAATACTGTAGCCAAATTACGAGGTTTAAACGGCTGAAAGTATTGCTATATAACCCTATTCAGAGTGTGGTTATTGACTCTCTACTGTCGTGCCATAATGGTACGCATTTCAGCTTCCTTATCTTGAATCAAATCTCCACTAACATCCACTATCACACTATAAATCTTGCCCGTAAACTTGAAGGGCGGTTCATAATCGGGTGTTACAGGCGCACCAGGGGCAATGCCACAAGTCACACCACTGGTAAGACCTAGTGCTAAGGGAGTAGTTACAGGGACATCGGCTTGCCCAACTAATTTCCCATCGATATAAAGTTCGGCGCGACCTGGTGTTCCTTTCCCCTTGGCTAAATCTGGTTGACCCGTGACTTTAAACTCAAAGCGCAACTGGTGACGACCTTCCGGCACAGATGACCCAGACTCGACATGATAGAGCGATCGCGCTACATAATTATGAACCCAGTGCAGTTTGCCATCTTTGACATAGAAGGAGTAGCCACTATCATTACCCCCATGAGCAAGTAATACTCCTTGTGCGCCACCTGTGGGAATTTCCACATCAGCCGTAATACTGTGAGAACGATTAAGCAACTTGACGGCACTATTGGCTGGGATTGCCTGAGTATCAGGATAGTAAGTATAGCGGCTACGATTGACGGCAATCTGAGGACGTTCTTCTGCAAATCGTTGTACGCCTCTGCCATCCACAGGCAACACATTGTATTTACCCGCCTCTACGTACCAAGTGGCAATCATTTCAATTAATTTAGGGCGATTATCAGCCGCAATATTATGATTTTCCGAAAAATCCTCAGCGACGTGATACAGTTCCCAATGATGGGTATCCAAATCCGTCAGAGTTTGGGCCGAAATGGCCGCACCAAAAAACTGACCTGCTTCTGCAAATGAGGGGCCAGGCCAAGGACAAACCGCCCGCCAACCATCATAGTAAAGAGAACGATGTCCCATCATCTCGAAATATTGGGTCAGGTGCTTAGTAGGTACGGTACTATGATTAAAAGTATGGGCAAAACTGACACCTTCAATGGGAGATTGAGTAACACCCTTAATCGTTGTTGGTGGTTCAATTTCCAGTAATTCCAGCACAGTCGGTACTAGGTCAATAGCATGAGCGTACTGAGTACGGATTTCACCTTTTGCCTCAATGCCTTGATTCCAATGGACTATCAAGGGATCGCTGATTCCACCCCGATAAGTTTCCCGTTTCCAACGGCGGAAAGGCGTATTACCTGCCCAAGTCCAACCCCAAGCATAATGGTTGAAAGTTTCTGGACTGCCTAGCTTATCTAGTGCCTTGAGATTTTCCTCTAGGGATTCTGGCACATTGTTAAAAAAGAGGTTCTCATTAACTGAACCAGTTGGCCCCCCTTCAGAACTTGCCCCATTGTCCGAGATGACTATAATTACAGTATTCTCGAACTCGCCGATCGCTTTGAGGAAGTCGAGTAAGCGACCGATATGGTGGTCAGTGTGGGTTAAAAAGCCAGCATATACTTCCATCATCCGGGCATAGAGCCGTTTTTCTGCGGCTGAGAGGGAATCCCAGTGCGGAACATCAGGATCATGACGGGAGAGTTCGGCATCGGTGGGGACGATACTCATTTCCTGCTGACTGGCAAAAACCTTTTCCCTGTAAGCTTCCCAGCCATCATCAAACTGTCCGGCGTAGGCATCAGCCCATTCTTTCGGCACATGATGGGGGGCGTGCATCGCACCAGGACAGAAATACATGAAAAAGGGTTTATCGGGGGCAACCTGCTTGGCATCAGCGATAAAGCTAATTGCCTTGTCTGCCAAGTCTGCGGTCAAATGGTAGCCTTCTGCGGGGGTCTTTTCTGGCTTAACGGTGTGGTTGTCATAAACCAAATCTGGATAATACTGGTGGGTTTCTCCGCCTAGAAAACCATAAAAACGTTCAAAACCGCGACCAAGAGGCCAGCGATCATAGGGGCCGGCCGCAGATATCTGGTCTGCGGGCGTTAAATGCCATTTCCCGATCGCATAAGTGTTATAACCCTTCTGTAATAATATCTCCGAGAGAAACCCATTCTCAAAGGGAATATTCCCATTACCACCCGGATAACCCGTAGAACCTTCTGTAATGCAGGACATGGCGTTGGAATGGTGATTGCGCCCAGTGAGAAGACAAGAACGGGTGGGTGAACACAACGCCGTCGTGTGTAGATTGTTGTAGCGCAAACCATTGGCGGCTAGTGCGTCTAGGTTGGGTGTTTTGATGGGACTTCCGTAACATCCAAATTGTCCAAAACCTGTATCATCGAAAACGATAAATAGGATGTTTGGTGTACCTTCTTTAGATCGCAACGGTTCTGGCCAAGCTGGACTGGATTTATCAACTGTCCGACCGATGACACCGGGGAAAGTATTTCCGGGTTTGTATTCACGCAGAGACATAAATCTGACCTCTTGAGAATATGTAATTTTTAACAAAAGCCCCGAAATTCTATCTCCTCTTTAGGACTGGTTAATTTATAAATTCATTGCCCTAATTACCACACCAATAAAACTAACTAAGCCAATTACGAGTAAAGCCACTCCGATAATTTCCGCACTGTGAGAGGTTTTGTAGGTATAGCGATTATTTTGGATTTGTTTAAGTAACCGATGGTGTTCTCTCAACCCTAAAACCATTGCCAAAATTCCTGTACCAATGAAAGACAACCCCACAATCACCGAAAATCTGACGGGGTTAAGATGATGACTAAGACGAGTATTTTCAATCGCACTCACAATGGTGGGAATACCAAAACCAAAACCAATCAACGAAAGACAGGTGCGTATCCACGCCATTAATGTGCGGTCTGCTGCCGCCCGACTGCGGTATTTAGCTAGTTCTGTCCGATCTGCTGCTAAATCATTGGTAGACAACTGTTCAGGTGTTTCTGAGTTTATGGGTAGCTGACTCATTAGAACCGCACAGGTAAAGCATCAAATCCCTTAAAAACTAAGGTACTACGACGGGGAAGGGGGGGTCTTGTCGAATCAAACTGAAGATTTGGGAACCGCTTCAGCAAAGTAGAGAAGCAAATATTTAATTCCATCCGAGCCAAAACTGCACCTAGACAGAAATGGATACCAGGGCCAAACCCTAAATGTTGCGGCTCGCAAACATAAACACTCCGGCTTGCAAACAAGAAAATTGTTGGCTCAAATTAAGGTTCTTGTCAGCTTTTGGTGATGATGAAAGGTTACGCGCTTTAAGGCAG
>NZ_CAWUDO010000125.1:0-18588 GCF_963920935.1 Nostoc sp. CCY 9925
AAAAATGTAAATATTTTAGCGATCGCTCTTTGGAGAAAAACTTTTTGGTTTACTGGTTATCCATGACTACAACCGTTACTCAAATGAAATGTGCTTGTCCATCTTGCCTATGCGTTGTTTCTCTGACTGATGCTGTCATCAAAGATGGTAAAGCTTACTGTGGAGAAGAATGTGCCAATAATCATCCCAATGGGCAAGGCTGTGGTCACACAGGCTGTGATTGTCAATCCAATTCGCAATTACCAATTCACAATTCGCAGTTACAATCACTGGTAGCTTGAACTCACGACCTAGAAGCACCACTGAATCAAAAATTCAGTGGATAATTTTAATGCACTCACGCTCTTTCTGGGGTTCAAAAAGCGTGACAAGACATAGTGAACCGGACGCTCACCTAATGATTAAGTACACAATCATGAAGCAGAGCATCTTTTACTACTGATAGGTCAGTAGAAATGAAAACCGATAAATTTTATCAGGTCACTGTCGGGTTAGTTACAGCTTGCAGTGGGGCAAAGTCTGAGTAAACTTCAGTGGGCAGACAACGCAAGATAATCATCAGTAAGTCAGCTTTAACTTGAGGCGTGGAGAAATCCACAATTCGCCGGAACTTGGTCATAGTAAGGACTGTAGCCACCTCAGCTATGTGATTTAAGGCATCAGATGGCGATGATTCGGCTTCGTCAATCAGCGTCGGGAAGTATTCACGGGCAAACCACCTTTCCTCGTCGCTCAAGTCTGTGAGATTTTTATTACTACCGCTATGAAGACTATCTAATACTCACCGTTCGCGTAATAGAGAATGAATTTGATGAAATAGGGGATATGTGAAGAAGCAAGCTTTCCGAAAACAGGCACTCGCCAAGCCTTGTCCCAGCAAAAAACTTGTTGTGAAGTAACTTTAGGTGGTAAGAGTGAAAAATGGCACACATACCCCAACGAATAATTTCAGAACGAATCGATGATGTTGTTCTGCTGCTAGAGGTGATGAAAAAAATGGGACTGCCGGAAATTTAGTTCGGCGAAGGCTTCTATAATTGCGATTTGAGACATGGGAGAGATGCATTAATGAGTAAACTTGAAAACCAATACCAACTCTTCGAGTACAGTATAGGAAGATATCACGTCTCATTAGGATTATGCCAACCACCGTCGGGGGGAATCATGTGATCCGCCAAAGGAGGCCCCCAGCTATGGGGTGCGTATTCGTAAACAGGGGTTGCTCGATCTAGGATAGGAGCGACAATTTGCCACTGTGCTTCTACTTCATCCTGGCGAGCAAACAACATGGAGTCGCCTTTCATGGCATCTTCAAAAAGCCGCTCGTAGGGATTCATCTCATTGCCATGCTCGACTTGAGCGACTAGTCCGACTTCGCTACCCACCATTCCGTCGCCTGGGGTTTTAGAGCGAATGCCGATCGCAGTCAGCACATTTGGACTAAGACGAAAGTAGAAATAATTTGCTAATCCAAAGGCACGCTCGCCAAAAACATCCTGCGGCGGACGCTTGAGCCTGACCACAACTTCAGTAGTTGTACTCGGTAAACATTTGCCTGCACGAATGTAAATCGGAACGCTAGCCCAGCGCCAAGTATCAATGTTGAGCTTAACCGCCGCGAAGGTTTCGACCTTGGAATCAGGAGCTACACCAGATTCCTGGCGATAGCCCTTGTACTGCCCGCGCACTACATTTGAGGGTTCGATTGGATCTATGGATTTGAGCAATCGCGCTCTTTCATCTCGGATGGCTTCATGCTGCTCGTTGATGGGCGGATCCATCATTAAACACGCCGTCACCTGAAGTAGATGATTTTGCACCACATCCCGAATAGCGCCTGTCTCTTCATAAAACTGTCCCCGTCCATCGATGCCAAATTTTTCAGCCATCGTGATTTGGATGCTGGCAATACTGACGCGATGCCAAATCGGTTCGAGTAATGAATTGGCGAAGCGAGTGTAGAGAAGGTTTTGGACTGGTTCTTTTCCTAAGTAATGGTCAATCCGAAAAATATGACTTTCGGGAAAGATAGAGTGCAGAATGCAGTTCAGCATTCTAGCCGATTCTAGATCGCTTCCAAAGGGTTTTTCTACCATAACGCGACCATTCTTTACACAACTTGATTGACCTAACCCTTCGACAACCGTCGCAAACAAACTGGGAGGAATGGCTAAGTAATACAGAGGAGCTTCAGCTATTTGGAGTACCTGGCATAATTTATCATAGGTGGCGCGATCGCTATAATCACCAAAAATATAGTAAAGTAATGAACACAGTTTCTGGAAAGCTGCCTCATCAACGCCTACCTGTTCCTCCAGGCTCTTACGCACATAAGATCGTAATTGTTCGATGCTCCAATCTCGCCTACCCACTCCAATAATCGGGATGTCAAAATGACCGCGCTGAATCATCGCCTGTAAGGCAGGAAAGATTTTTTTGTAACCTAAATCACTTGTGATCCCAAAAAATACCAGGGCATCGGAGAGTAAAGCTGCCATGATTAACCTCCATATCGACGCGGAGAGGGGAAGCAGGGGAGCAGGGGGGCAGGGGAGCAGAGGGGAAGAAAGCTGATTAAAATCCCCGTGTCATTTTTCCAAATGCCCACCAAACTCGTAGCGCAACGCAGAGATGAGTTTATTTGCAAATTCTGATTGACCGCGAGAGCTAAATCGTGTGTAAAGAGCTGTACTAAGGACGGGAGTTGGAACTGCTTCTTCAATGGCTGCCATTAGTGTCCATCGACCTTCTCCAGAGTCGGATATGCGTCCCCCAAAGTCGGTTAAGTCTGGGTCTTTGACGAGCGCCATAGCTATTAAATCGAGTAACCAAGAGCTAATTACGCTGCCCCTGCGCCACACCTCTGCTATATCTGCGAGATTAAAGTCGTATTGGTAGAATTCCGGATTTCGCAAGGGAGCCGTTTCTGCATCGACTTGATGCAACTGTTTGCCAATATTGGCATGGTGAAGAATGTTCAACCCTTCGGCATAGGCTGCCATGATGCCGTATTCAATGCCGTTGTGAACCATTTTGACAAAGTGTCCTGCACCGTGAGAGCCACAATGCAAATAGCCCTGTTCAGCCGTTCCCCCGATTAACTCACGATCGGGTGTGCGGGGTGCAGCTGCTACACCCGGAGCCAGGTCTGCAAAGATCGGGTCAAGATATTTCACAACTGCCACTCTGCCGCCAATCATCAGACAGTAACCACGTTCTACCCCCCAAATACCGCCGCTGGTTCCACAATCAATATATTCAATTTCTTTAAGTTTTAACTGATCGGCACGACGGATATCATCAACGTAGTAAGAATTGCCGCCATCAATGATAATATCGTCAGCAGCTAAAAACGGCACGAGGGTATGCAAGGTAGCATCCACTGTCGCTGCTGGCAGCATCAGCCAAATGATGCGGGGTTTTGTAAGTGCATCGACTAGGTCAACAAATGAGGTCACGCCACGAGCGATCGCTCCTTCCTGAACCAGCACCTCTGCTTTTTGTGGCTGACGAGTGTAGCCAATGACGGTATGTCCAGCCTGGGTTAGACGGTGTGCCATGTTAGCTCCCATTCGTCCTAGTCCTATCATTCCCAGTTCCATAACATGCCCTGTATTCAAGTGAGAAAAATTGGGAGTATCCATCCCGCAATAGCGCCAGTAGCGCAGATGGCTGTTAGAATTGAAAAAACTTCAGTTCGGCTAAACTCTATTAGTAACAAATGTTCGACGGACTGGTCTAATGCCATATCCAGGGTAAAAATGCCAATCCAGGATAGAGCGATCGCTATTGCCCAGCCCAATAATCCGCTTGATATCGATGCTCCAGTTAGAATCCATGCAGAACCGAATGTGAGAGATAACAATCCCGCCCAGACGGGAAAGCCAGTGAGTATGCAGGCACGGACTGCGGCAATTGCCAAAATGAACATCGGTATTGCAATCGTCGAGAAATGGCGATCAAGCCAGAGAGTCCATCCCAATCCTCCATATCCCAGCATTAGCACCGTCAGCCAAACTAGACCATAGAGAAAATGTTTCCAATAAAATTCTTTTGATTCTGGTCGGTTATGGTCTTGTTCAAATGTAGTTACAATTTTGTTAACCATAGGTCTTATACCTCTCTACAAAGACGAATCAGTTAACCAAGCCTGAATCTAGGATTTGTCCAATTTTTCCCATTTCCTTATCTTCTCAACGAATCTGCCCTAACGTTAGTTGGCAAATCTAAGGAAAATCTGAGTAGATACTGATACTAAATTGCGTTTAGAAACACTTATCTCTGCTTTCACAAAAGCATTGCTCTTTAAACGTCCTCATTTTTTGCTTAGATTATCTCGCTACAATTCCCACGTTGATCTAGTAATTAGCTCATGCTGCAAGAGGAACCCTAGGGAGTGAGATCATGACTAAACCGATTCAAATTCTGTTACAGACAACAATTCCCACCAATGAAGATGATTGGTATATTGGGCGATTTTCTTTGCTAAAGGACTATTTAGCTTCGTTGAAAAGTGACACTGGGGAACCCCTGTACCAGGTAACAGCAAGGGATCGAGAAAATACTTCTGAAAAAAACGATCCAGTTTTAAGTACGCTGGATAATTCAGATTTTGATGAACTGTGGCTGTTTGCTGTGGATGTAGGGGATGGCATAACTCCAAAAGAGTGTCAGAGCATCAGTGCCTTCCGTCAGCGCGGCGGCGGTTTATTGGTCAGCCGTGACCATCAGGATGTAGGTTGTTCGGTTTGCAATCTTGGTGGTGTCGGCGCAGCCCATTACTTTCACAGTAAGAATCCCGATCCCGATCCCTCGCACCACTACCCTGATGACATCTACACTAAGTATATTTCCTGGCCCAACTTCCATTCTGGGTTAAATGGTGACTACGAGAAAATTACTCTCATAGAACCTATTCATGACTTACTCAAGAATCCTACATCACCTTCTGAGGAGATTGAATTCTTTCCGGCTCATCCCCATGAAGGAGCCGTAGGTGTGCCTGCAAACGAGAAGAATGCACGAGTAATTGCCTTGGGTACAAGCTCAGTCTCCGGTCGGGACTTCAACTTAGTAGTTGCTTTTGAAAGTACGCAGGATGAACAAGGAAATATTTTAGGACGTGCGATCGCTGAATCAAGCTTCCACCATTTCGCCGACTACAATTGGGATGTTGATATGGGCGCACCTAGCTTTGTAACCGAACCCCCTGGAGATGGGATGAAGCAAAACCCACAAGCTCTTGAACATATTAAAGCCTATGTGCGAAACTTAGCCCTTTGGCTGGCTCCTACCTCAAGTTAAAGGAAAGTCTCCCATCCTTAAAGACTATGAGTAAACAGCCTTAATCAAACCTTTTTCGATATGTCTTAATTACGAATTACATTAGCGTAGCGGTAGCGAGTCCGCGTTCGCTTTTAGCGTCTCGTAGAGAGCGTCATTACGAATTATAAATTAGTATCACTTCCTGCCTGAGGTCATTCTGCAATCCATCCGGTGGTATTGTCTCTATGCCTTCAGTTATCGAGAACTGGAAGAGATGATGCGAGAGACAATAATAGGCTTGGCTCTAGTTACGATTGGTATAGTCATCTCTTGCCGGGGTTTGAAAACTATCTCTGACGATGCGTGGCGCGTTTTAGTAGTAGTCATCGGGCTGGTCTGCATCATTTTGGGAGTTGCTATCAGTCATTGGATTGTCAAACTGTTGCTCTTCATACTTTTGCTGATGCTAAATGTTGATCCAAACGAAAGTTGATCAACATTTAGCATCAGCACAGCGCCTCGCTTTTCGGCTTCAGGTGGAAGATGGAGGAATCGTAGCTTGCTTCCCGGAGGGTACCCCTACAGTTGCCTATACCCTGGTTTTCAAGACCAGTTGCCGACCATTTAGCGGCATCTTCCATTAAACTTTATCTGGTGAGACTTGTAGACGCATGAAGGGCGGCTTCTTGAAATCGCTTTGCCGCATTGAGCCTGTCGCCGGTTGATTTGCTCTACTAGTTCCATTTCGTCACATATGCCTGCGACTATGCCGCAGTGGTCAATATCTTGTACTCTTATATCTAATGGTGATGCTGTCATGCTTCTAAAATGCAGCATTTAGGTCATTTTTAAAAATACAGCATTTTACGATCGCACCTGCGGAATCTGGGTTAGAGAAGTGCTAATTACAAGCTCAATCTTTACTCAGAGTGATAATTATCAACAAGAGTTGTAATGAAGTTTAAGACTGACAGTCAAAACTGTAGGCTCTTAAGTTTTACAAAAAAGTTTGATGCGAAGAAAAAACTGGCTTCTAATAACAGGGTTTGCCCTTTTAATTTTCACTATGGGTGTGCACAAAGAATTTATGGATAAAACTCATACTGTTACAGGAATATATATATTTGGAGACAGTCTTTTAGATACAGGAATGGTATTCCAAGCGACAGGAAGAATGTATCCACCTAATGCAACTTATTTTCAGGGGCGTTACTCGAATGGTCGAATTTGGATTGAGTATCTAAGCGATCGCTTGCATCTGTCCTCTAAACAAACTAACAATTTTGCTTACGGAGGAGCAACCACTGGCAGTACTAGTAACAGTTATGTACCTAGTTTACTCAACCAAGTGCAGTCGTTTACCCAGACATATCAAAAGACCAATTCAGATGGTTTATATATTTTGTGGGCAGGGGCAAATGATTATTTGCAGGGACTAAGCAGTGCAACTGTTCCTGTGAAAAATGTCATTAGTGCAATTAATTTGCTTGCTGATACAGGTGCCAGAAATATTTTGGTAGCAAATTTACCAGATTTAGGACAGTTACCTGCAACCAAAAACACTACTAATTCTGTCAGTTTGAGTGCATTAACACAAGCACATAATCAAAGCTTAAGACGCTCACTCAAAGTATTGATTCAACAAAATTCCCAGCTTCAGATTGCGACTTTAGATGCTAACAGCTTATACCGAAATGCGATGGTAAATCCGGCGGCATTTGGTTTTACAAATGTCATCAGTCCCTGTATCTCTGGCTCTAACATTTGTAAGAATCCAGACCAGTTTTTGTTTTGGGATGGCATTCATCCGACAACTGCGGCTCATCGGATTATAGGAGAAAATGCTTTTACAACCATTCAAGAGGCAGGGATAATTCGTTCTGATTCAATATTGGTTCCTTGAAGAAGCGAAAAGGAGGGATCTTCCCTTTTCCCTGGCGGAGGTTGCCCTTTCCCCTGTGCCCCACTTCTGCAAAAAGTCTAAATTGTTACTCGCCCAATACTTTTCAAACATCCTCTAATATCTAAGTGAATTTTGACCGGAGCAACGCAAACTCAGTGGCTTTGGTTGGCTTGCAACAGCTGATACCAATTCACTAAAAGTTTGAAACAGATCCAAATCTAGAAACCCTTGTCAAACAAGGATTTCTTAATTTTGAATTTTGTTAGCGCAGCTAAGCCGTGTCTGCGAGCGTCATTTTGAATTTTGAATTGGTATGAAGTCTTGCGATCGCTTTAGCGCCGGCTCCGAAAACCCTGTTTTCCATTAACTTGGTCAAAGAGGACATCGTATTTATCAAAAAATGCAATTCCAGGGTTTACAAACATACTCAGTTGTGATTGTGGTGAGATACTCAAATTCCAGCGATTAAATCCGTCGCGGTTTCCCGGTACTAGACTGTAATCAAAAATGCCATTAATTGCTACTTTCACAGTATTTGCTGAACCTAATACTCCTGGTTTGAGTTTTCCTGCTGTAGAAGCTGACTTGAATTCAGCCAAACCACTAATAGTTGCAGTATCAGCGATCGCTATGGCATTACAAGAATTTTTCGCAGAACTCCCAGCAAGAGTTAAACAAACTTTGCTCAATCGAGAGTCCCATCTTTTACCGGGTACACCATTAATTTCTGGTTGTTGACTCCAAGAAGCCATTTTGAAACCTGTTTGATTCTCAGCAGTTAAACCGAGAATTAAGCTGCCATTTTTGTTACTGCCACCATTTCCCGTCACTATAAATCCATTACTGAGATTGCCTGGTAATTTTCTCAACGGATTATAGGGAAGTGACTTTTCAGAATAGTTGACACCGACAATACCAGAGAATGGCACACCACTATTTGCGGAACATTTAGGTTTTTGGGCAGTACATTGGCGACTAGTAACAACCTGTACGGCAACAGGTTCTGCGGCGGGAATCAAACCAAACCGGACATTAGTATAAACTAGTTCTCCCTCCAGGATAGTACCATCACTTAAGACCTCCTTGATAGTTTCACCTGTTCTTTCGATGGGAGCATTACCTAAAAACTCTTGGGGAACTCTTAGCCCTGCCGATCCTGTATCTAATAAAACACGTTTTGGTTGACCACCTGCGATCGCTACTTCCAGAAAATAACCGCGAACGCGTTGACCGAGGGAAGGTTTTGGATATAAAGGCAGGGATATGGTGTTAAAAGTTGGCTGGCGGGGTGTATTTTGAGAGATGTCGCGCAATGCTGAATTGCGAAAAAGAGCCGCAAATGCTGATTGGCGTTGGGCTGCTGGTTCGGGTGCAATATCCCAAAGGCTTTCGTAGTAGAAAAAGCCGATACCTAAACCCCGTTGTTGCGCTGCTACTACCTGGGATTGGATTTGTGCGATGGAAACTGGACGATTTCGTAACCCCGCCATAATACCGATACCAGTTGGGATGACTTGTTGTGTTTCTAAAATTTCTGGGCGGGTAATTTGAGCGATAAAACTTTCTAAATCGTTACGGTACACCTGCATAACCAACTCATCGACAATACCCAACCGTACCCAGTTAAGCCAATCTTGCAGTTGCAGCTTGTAAGCAAAATCATAGTAATTGGGAGAAACTGAGAAGATGGCATTCGGTTTTCGGGCTTTGACAGTTTGGTGGAGGTCTACCATGAAGGCAGTAATTTTATCTGCCCGCCATTTTATCCATGCTTGGGCTTGGGGATTGGGTGGAGGAGGATTCCCAGTTTCTTGAGTATATAGATTAATTGTGTACTTATCGTAACCAAAATCTACAGGTAAGCTCGTATGGTCGTCAAATTGAACGCCATCAGCATTGTATTTCGCAATAACTTCGAGGACGAGTTCGCGGATAAAGTTTTGCACTTCCGGGTGAAAGGGATTCAACCACGCTACTTCACCCGCAGCAGTAATTGAAGTTTGAGTCCCATCCTGCTTTTGTGTTAGCCAATCTGGATGCTGCGATGCCAGTTCCGAAGTTAGCGGAACCATGAAACCAAATTCAAACCAGGGTATTGCTAGTAGTCCTTGGCTGCGGGCTTGGCTGATAATGTCTGCAATCACATCTTGTCCATCTGTTCCCTTGAAGAAAAAAGGGATACCCTTTTTCTGCATGATGGCGCTGGGATATTGTGTATAACCATCATTCCAGACTACGGGATAAACAGTATTAAAGTTTAACTGCCGCAGTTGGCTCATGGCAGCTTGCACTTGTGAGCGATTTCGGAAAACGCTAAAATCGTTACCACTTAGCCACACCCCCCGAATTTCCTGACGAGGTAGTTGGGCAACAGCCGGGGCAAAGTTGTTGAGTTGCACTACCGCAAAGAATGATATCAGACACAATAATGGCAGCAGACGCTTTCTTAAAAGCCACCAAGCTTTATTAATCAAAGGCGATATTTGTTGACTTGCTGTGCCAAGCTTGCTTAGACCTAGTAGTACCCCTCTGTTCACAGGCTTAAATAGTAAGTTATTTAGAGTCGCATTAATTTCTCTGCTTTTTTCCCAAAACTGAGTTGTCATTCTACTTACTCAACGTCCGTTAATTTGGTTATATTCATTCCATATAAATGTTAAATTGCTACACCAGGAAAACTGATACAGTAATTTAGCAGCAAGAGAGTTGACGCAGTTATCAGCTTAGTAGTGCCAAATAGAAATGTTTCAAATGTAAACTGTTGTTAGGCTACTTGAGCTAGTACCAGATGCTGTGATGAATTTATTGTTGTCTTATCGTCAAACCCATGAATTTCAAACCTCATCAAAGCACTTTTGACGACAAACTAAGCGCTAGTATTGGTCTGGCCATTGGACTGCTGTTCATTGGGGGCGGTTTTTGGGTGCGTAACATAGTCACCCATGAAAGTGCAACGCTAAATGAAACACGGGGTACAGTGGTGGACAGCATTAGTCGTCGCGATCGCAGCAGTACGAACAATCAGGAAAAAGAAACCTATGCGCCAGTTATCGAGTTTCTAGCCAATGGTGAACGCACTCGCTTTACAGGTAATTATGAGTCCTACCGCTCCAGCAATGGCCACATGGTAGTGGTACGTTACGATCCTAAACAACCGATAAGTACAGCGCGTGTGGTGAATCCGCTTGAAGGCTTAGTACCTTGGGGGATGTTTGGTATGGGTGGATTAGCTGTGGTTTTTAGCCTGGGCGCACTGTTGCCTGTACGCTGGTCTTCAAGTGAGTAACCAGAAATTTGCTAATCACTATCTCTCTATATATCAATACAGTTCAGTTAGTGCCAAAAACCTTAAGCTTGCCACGCTACTACAATTATCCTTAACTGAACCGTATTGCTCTATATATTTAGTATTCACCAAAATGGAAACGCGATCGCCTTACCTCCGACAACCACCAGCTTGCTTACACAACAGTAGTGGGGTAGGACTTGTCTGACTAGGAATTGGACTATTTTGATTTTCGTGCTGATTTTGGGGGTGTTCGGTGTGCGCCAAAGTATTTCTCACTGCGGTAACGCAACCACACCCGCAACACTTGGGGAATCTGTTCTTTTTGTTCTTTACTGAGGGTGTTGTAAAGGGCTAAGGCGCGATCGCGTTCACCGCGACAAGCAGCATTGTTGTGAGCATCCCAATAGCTGCGGGCTACTCTAATCCGCCGACAGACTTCTTTTATCAGCATATCTCCGGTAAGTGGAGTATCTTGCTTGGTCATACTCAAATGCTATAAATTTCTAATGCCATCCTAACGAGTCAGACTGATGTTGACAATTGCAACTAATATATAGCAGTCCTCAATGTGTGAAATCTTGCTGCCTGCTATTCTTCTACTGCAAATACAACATCTTCATACAGTAGTGCGATCGCCAATTCAAATTCAATGCTCGATAGAGTAATAATATCTCCTTGGGCGATCGCTCTTTTCTTCCTTGGCTCTCTTACCACCTATAAACCTGAATGGACAGCCACTTACGACACATCGTATTACTTTGGCTAAAATTTTATAGCTATTTCCACACAGGTAATACCAATTGGAAAAAACAATGGAATAAATAAACCATATTGTAGAGACGCGATTCATCGCGTCTTGACTCATGAATGTGTTGCAATCATTAATTGAATTGTATAAGTACAAAAAAATAATTAACCATAGATGAAAATAAATCTTTGTAGGGTAGCATAGTTGTGCTACTCTACCCATTACCTATTGAAATCAGAGTGGTTTTTATGCTAATTTTTTAACTATTCTGAGCAATTAAAACTAACTATTTTCTTGCCTAAATAATTCCACTAAACCAACCGTGCCTACGAAAAAAGTATAAATTCCATATTGAAATGGCAGTTTACTTTTTGAACCAGCATAAATAGCTGCTATTATTCCTTCAAATAAATGAGCTATAAGTGCAACTCTCGCTATAGCGAAAATTGGAGTCAGATTATGAGGAATTTCGTTAGTATTTAATACTCCAAAAATGTTTGATAATTCTAACCCTATTGCACTAGTTATTAAAACTATAGATACAATTTTTATAAACCCAGCTATCTTTTGTCCGATCTCACTTAGACTCATGCTCAAATTCAGATAATTTTTGGTTGACTCGAATTTGATTGTAACTGAAGATAATCGATGAACCAAGAGGAGGAGGAGACAGGGGAAAGATTAGGCAATTGAAAACGGAAATAGGAAAAATGTGTGCCATTATACAATAAATTACAAATAAGTGTTATAGGCTTGGAAAGCCCTTTACTTTTTATACTTTTGGCGAAACTTCACCGCCAAAAAAGCACCAGAGCGGTAGGGAATTATCTGTGACCGAGGCCGATTGATACTCATCAAACGCAAACCTTGTCAAGTTGAACAAATTCCTGTCAGCAGCATAGGTGACTTCCTACGCCCTGGTTATTTATTAATCATGTTAGTTTTGCCGTGGAATTGGGATTAATAGGATGACAATTTCCTTGTTTTCCCAAAACTATGCAGTATCCTTTGGAACTCACCTTTAAACTCTGGGCATTCGCACCACAAATGTCTGTTGTTGATGCTCAAGGGAATTTGGCTTTCTATGTCAAACAGAAACTCTTCAAGCTCAAGGAAGCAATTACAATCTTTGCTGATGCTGAGCAAACTCGTCCCATATACTACATCAATGCAGATCGCATTATTGACTTCTCGGCACGCTATAACTTTACCGATAGCAACGGTACTTACATTGGTTCAGTAAAACGACGCGGATTAAAATCTCTTTGGCGTGCGCGTTATGACATTTTTGATGGCGACACGACTACTTTGAACATCCAGGAGAAAAATCCGTGGGTGAAAATTGCTGATGCCCTCTTTGCAGAAATCCCAATTGTGGGTATGTTCACTGGTTATGTTTTTAATCCAGTCTACTTAGTGAGCCGAGATGATGGCACAATTGTGATGCGTTTGGAGAAAATCCCCACTTTCCTCTCCAGAAAATTTATCATCAAAGCTGTGGATCAACTCAGCGATCGCCAAGAGCAGCAAATTTTGTTAAGTTTGATGATGATGCTACTGTTAGAACGAAACCGTGGCTAATCCGACTAAAAGCTGAAGTATGAAGTATGAAGAATAAACTACAAAACATCAAGTCTTATTTGTTTTTCATTTCTATTGATAGCCTTCTGTCTGCTGTCTTCATCCTTCATACTTTACACTTAAAACAGCTTTAGTCTAACCAATGAATTTCTGCCAACTAGCAGGGCCAACAATCCCATCGGCTTCCAAACCATTTTGCTTTTGAAAGTTTTTAATTGCAACCTCTGTTTGTGGCCCGTAGACACCATCAGCCTCAACACCTACACGGTATTGCAAATATCTGACAACTGCACCGCCAGCATGGTTTGGTCGGATAATTCGTTTTGCCAAAATTAAATTTATGGCATTCCATGTAGCTGCATCAGCAACTCCAGTCGGCTGCACCCCAACAATAGTCTGAAATTTTTCTGTGGCAGATTTTGTGCTAGGGCCGTTTATACCATCTTCGACTAACGTCTTACCATTTTTATCGGTTATTTGGAGCCGATTTAAGGCTTGTTGCAGTCTCTTAATAGTAGTATCTATATTGTCCTCTTCGTCTGGTACAGGGGTAACAGGGGCACTTGGCAGTTTACCGGTTAAGCCTTTGACGATGGCATTTGCCATTGTTTCGGGGTTAAAAAGATTCATATCTTTTGCCGAATCAATGAAGCAGCACTCTACAAGAATCGCAGGCATATTTGTATTTTTCAGAACATACAAATGGGAACCACTCTTAACACCGCGATTAAAAAATCCCAATTTGACGATTTCATCTAATACAGGTTTAGCAATTTTTCTACCATTGTCGCTAGTTGCAAATACTTCTGTGCCATTAGCTTGCCCGTTAAAAGCATTAAAATGAATCGAGACATAAGTATCTACTCTACTGGCATTCGCTGTAGAACATCTTTTTGAAAGCGATTCAGTTACTGTATTCGCACTACTTGGTTTACATACAACAACTTCATGTCCTAAAGCTCTTAACTTGGTTATAACTCTATTACCGACATCTAGAGTTAAATTATCCTCAATTTTGATTCCTCTAGCTCCTGTGTCTGGTGGACAATTGTGCCCGCTATCAATTCCAAATTTCATAATTACATCCTCAACTGACTTATTTTTACACTAGTTCAAAACTCTATAAAATTATAAATAAAAAATTTTATTAATACTTTTTTAAAATAGTTTTTGGCGATGACCGGATTGTTTTAAGCATTAGTAGTATTGACAGAAAAATAATTTTTTGCGCCAACCAGAACAAGAGATTTTTTTGGTATAATTCACTGATTGTATAAAGAGAAACTGTTATAAAAAAACACAACCATCATAATTTATCAAAATCGAGAATAACCGAGTGATTCTTGCAATAAAATGAAATGCAGCAATTACCCCCATAATTCAGATAATAACGCTTGGTAAAAGTAGAAAGCCATGACAAATGTACCTAGTTGAATGCCCCAGCTAAAAGCATCGCCTAATGTAAATGCGGTCTGATAAAGCCCCTAAATACTTCACTCTAAGTAGAACGGTGTGAAAAATTCAATGTTTGTAGTAAGGACTTTAGTCCTAAGAAAAGGGCTAAAGCCCTTACTACAAGCTCAGTTTAGCTAAAGTTATATTAGTTAACATAGTTTGATTTATTCTCACCGACTTACCTACTCTTGCCTTTGCGTTAACCCTGAGCAGCTTAACACATAATGCTTGATACTATTCAGGAATACGTGGTAAAATTTATACATTTATAAGAGCCATAGACTACTGAAAATACGAGAAGCTACGCAAAGGCCTAGATTTTTGTAGTTGGGGCTTGGGTTATTAGGCGCTTTTGCCAGGATTCTACTAACGTGAACCTGTTGGTAGATATTTAACAATCAGTCTGAAAGCGCGTTTAAAATTTAAAGAAAGAAATATTTCGTAACTTACGGGCATGAAACGCATCGTCTTGGTTGCTGGGTTTGAATCGTTTAACGCTGACTTGTACAGAAAAGCAGCTTTTTTGGCTAACTCTCGCTGCCCACAGTTAGATATTCGGGTATTTAGCGATCGCGATCTTACCAGTAAACGCCTGGAAGTAGAAGCAGCACTCGATGGGGCGGATGTATTTTTCGGCAGCTTACTATTTGATTATGACCAAGTTGTGTGGTTGCGCGATCGCATTGCTCAAATTTCCATCCGCCTGGTGTTTGAGTCAGCCTTGGAATTGATGAGTTTAACCAAGTTGGGTGACTTCGCCATTGGCGATAAACCCAAAGGAATGCCCAAACCAGTTAAATTCATCCTCGACAAATTCAGCAACGGACGAGAAGAAGACAAACTCGCTGGTTACATCAGCTTCTTAAAAATTGGCCCGAAACTCCTCAAATACGTACCAGTACAAAAAGTCCAAGACTTACGCAACTGGTTAATTATCTATGGTTACTGGAATGCTGGCGGTTCAGAAAACGTCGCTTCATTATTCTGGACACTGGCAGAAAAATACCTGGGTTTAAAAGTCGGCGACATTCCCCCGCCAGTAGAAACGCCGAATATGGGATTACTTCATCCCGATTATCCAGGATTTTTTGTATCACCCCGCGAATATTTGGAATGGTATCAAACCTATTTTAAAGACGCGATGAATCGCGTCTCTACAAAACCGATTATCGGAATTCTTCTTTACCGCAAACACGTAATTACCAAACAACCATACATTCCCCAACTGATTCGTCGTTTTGAAGCAGCTGGGTTAATTCCTTTGCCGATGTTCATCAACGGCGTGGAAGGACATGTGGCGGTACGAGATTGGATGACAACGGACTACGAAAGTCAGCAACGGCAATTAGGTAAGATTGAGACTCCCTCACTTTCTAGTGAAGCAGTGAAGGTAGATGCGATCGTTTCTACAATTGGCTTTCCTTTAGTGGGTGGACCCGCTGGTTCAATGGAAGCAGGGCGTCAGGTAGAAGTAGCAAAGCGCATCCTCACTGCGAAGAATGTACCTTATATTGTTGCAGCGCCACTATTAATTCAAGATATTTATTCCTGGACGCGTCAAGGTGTCGGCGGCTTGCAAAGTGTCGTATTGTACGCGTTACCAGAATTAGATGGTGCAATTGATACTGTTCCCCTCGGCGGTTTAGTAGGCGAAAATATTTATTTGATTCCCGAACGAGTACAGCGATTAATTGGTAGAGTCAAAAGCTGGGTGGCTTTGCGGCAAAAACCTGCATCGGAACGCAAGATTGCGGTTATTTTATATGGCTTCCCCCCAGGTTACGGTGCCGTGGGCACAGCTGCATTATTAAATGTTCCCCGTAGTCTTTTGAAGTTTGTTTCTGCACTCAAAGACCAAGGTTATACCGTCGGAGATTTACCGGAAGATGGGGAAGAATTAATTCGCTGGGTAAAAGAAGCAGATGAAACTTTAAATGACCCAAATAACGTCCCCGCGTCCTCCCATCCCCGCGTCCCCGCGTCCGTCAACGTCCGCACATTAGAAAAATGGCTGGGATATCTGCAAACATCTCGCATTGAAAAACAATGGAAATCTCTCACGGGGACTGGTATTAAAACCTATGGTGATGAATTCCAAATTGGTGGTGTGCAATTAGGCAATGTGTGGATAGGCGTACAACCACCTTTGGGAATACAAGGCGACCCCATGCGCTTAATGTTTGAACGCGATTTAACACCGCATCCTCAATATGCTGCTTACTATAAATGGTTGCAAAATGAGTTTCAAGCTGATGCCATAGTTCACTTTGGAATGCATGGTACGGTGGAATGGTTGCCTGGTTCTCCTTTGGGTAATACTGGTTATTCTTGGTCGGATATTCTGTTAGGAGATTTGCCTAATCTATATATATATGCAGCGAATAATCCTTCTGAGTCGATTTTGGCAAAACGTCGCGGTTATGGTGTGTTAGTTTCTCACAATGTACCGCCTTATGGACGGGCGGGGTTATATAAGGAATTAATGGCGTTGCGGGATTTAATCTCGGAGTATCGGGAAGATCCACAAAAGAATTATGTGCTAAAGGAAGGGATTTGTAAAAAAATTGTGGATACTGGTTTAGATGCAGATTGTCCGTTTGAGGATGCGAAAAAGTTGGGTATTTCCTTTAGTCCGGAAAATATGCGGATGTTTAGTAGTCATGCTTTTGAACATTATTTGGTGGAGTTGTATGAGTATTTGCAAGTTTTAGAAAATCGTTTGTTTTCTTCGGGGTTGCATACGTTCGGGGAAAGGCCGAATGAGGAAGAATTGGCTTCGTATTTGGAGGCTTATTTTGGGGAGGAGGAAGAAATAAACGAACCGCAAAGGGGCATTCGCGTAGCGTCTCGTAGAGAAGAACGCAAAGAAGAAAGAGAAGAGGAGGAAGGATTAATAAGGGATTTGTTGATGCAATCTACGGATGAGTTGACGAATTTGTTAAGGGGATTGAATGGGGAATATATTCCGCCTGCACCTGGTGGTGATTTGTTGCGGGATGGGGTTGGTGTTTTGCCAACTGGGAGGAATATTCATGCTTTAGATCCTTATCGGATGCCTTCGCCTGGGGCTTATGAACGGGGACGGGAAATTGGTAGAAAAATTATCGCCCAGCATTTGGAAGAATATGGGAAATATCCGGAAACTGTGGCGGTGATGTTATGGGGATTGGATGCTATTAAAACTAAGGGTGAATCTTTGGGGATTCTTTTGGAATTGGTGGGGGCTGAACCTGTTAAGGAAGGAACTGGGCGAATTGTTCGTTATGAATTAAAGTCTTTGGCAGAGGTTGGGCATCCCCGCATTGATGTTTTGGGAAATTTATCGGGAATTTTCCGCGATAGTTTTGTGAATATCATTGAATTGTTGGATGATTTGTTTCAACGGGCGGCTGATATTAATGAACCGGAAGATCAGAATTTTATTAGAAAACATGCTTTAGTTTTGAAAGCCCAAGGTGTAGAAAATGCATCGGCAAGATTGTTTTCTAATCCGGCGGGTGATTTTGGTTCTTTGGTAAATGATAAAGTGGTTGATGGTAACTGGGAATCTGGCGAAGAATTGGGCAATACTTGGCAAAGTCGGAATGTTTTTAGCTATGGTAGAGAAGATAAAGGTCAAGCTAGACCGGAAGTTTTGAATACGTTATTAAAAACAAGCGATCGCATTGTACAAGAAATCGATTCGGTAGAATATGGTTTAACCGATATCCAGGAATATTATGCTAACACTGGCGGTTTGAAAAAGGCCGCAGAAAAACAACGCGGTGGTAAAGTTACAACCAGTTTTGTGGAAAGTTTCTCAAAAGATACTACGCCTCGCAATTTAGATGATTTACTCAGAATTGAGTATCGCAGCAAATTAGTAAATCCTAAATGGGCCCAAGCAATGGCGAATCAAGGTTCGGGTGGTGCATTTGAAATTTCTCAACGCATGACGGCGTTAATAGGTTGGGGTGGTACTGCCGATTTTACCGATGATTGGGTATATGACCAAGCCGCTGATACTTATGCTTTAGATGCAGAAATGGCGGATAAATTACGCAAGGCAAATCCGGAAGCTTTCCGCAATATTGTAGGCAGAATGTTGGAGGCGCATGGGCGTGGTTTCTGGCAAACTGATAGTGAGAAGTTAGATAAATTGCGCCAATTGTATGAGTTGACAGATGAAGAGTTAGAAGGGGTGACAGTTTAGAAAATCACATATTATAAAAATAACAAGATGAGATTTCATCATCGATCGCATTTTCTTGAATGAGTTTGAGTGATGGTAAAAATCGCTCAATCTTGTTAGATATAGCAGAAGGCAGAAGGCAGGAGGCAGGAGGTAAAAGTATTACTATTCCCAAT
>NZ_CAWUDO010000126.1:0-18065 GCF_963920935.1 Nostoc sp. CCY 9925
TCCAATGGTGAGCTACATCGCAGTTCTCCCGCAGTGCCAGGAAGATTAGGCAATTTAACCCAGTGGCTTGAGCGCGGTTAAAGTTCTGCTCAATGTAGGTGATGATGTCTTCTGGCTTAATTTCTGTTAGATTCATGTTCGTCAACTTTTAATGTGATTGTTCTCCGATTGAATTTGGGATCTCATCGAGAGTGTTTCGCCCTGGATTTGTTACTTTTAACGGCTGAAAACTCATCATCGAGGAAGCAAAGTAAATCCACATCGCCTTTGCCTCATCGCCTTCGAGGATGATTGCCTCTTCGCTATCTCCAATTAGAGAAATGAAAAGCTTTTCTCCCCTGCGTTCAATGGTGGTAACGTTTTCCAGATTGATGATCGTGTTTCCATCTACGCGGACTAAATAAGGTTTGTTGATCATTGACTGTTCCATGTCAGTTGTCAGTTGTCAGTTTCCCCTAGCAGGTCTTTGGCGTTCGCTCAGTGCTGGCAGGCTGCTATCTCTGCCTGGTTTGGGGCAGGGTTGTTCGTTTGGTCACTCGTCACTCAGCGCTAGCAGGTCTTTGATGTTTGCTCAGTGCTGGCAGGCTGCTATTTCTGCCCGGTTTGTACTGAGGACATTCTTGACGAAATAATTCTACCCTGGTTGAATAATGTTAGTCTAATACTACCAGGGTTAAATGTAAAGATAGTACAGGGGTAGAATTGAGGTAATGTACACGGGTAGAAAGAATGAGAAAGCCGCTGCACGGGCAGAAAAAGAAAGATCTAACGTTAACCTTGACTCCAGACGGAGTGGAGAAATTGGAGGCCAAAGCAAAAGCTCTTGGACTCAGCAAGAGCGAATTAATAGAACAGATAGCCAGGGATCAAGTCTCTTCGCCGCTGGAACAACAATTACTGGGGGAATGCTCGACCACCTGATTGAAGAATATGGCGATCAGGTGGCTCTTCAACAACAACAGATTCAGCGACTTAACGAGGATATAACCCATCGTTACAACGAAATAAAACGTCTTGAGTCCAGAATTCAAGAGTTTAAAATGCTTCGAGACGAATTTCAGAAACAATTTGAGGAAAAAGTATAAGCGCCGTCCGACCTCCGGGTTAGGACGGCTTTTCATGGGTATGTCGCCTACTGCCATCAGCAGGCGACGCATCTGTGATTATTCTTTTATGGTTGACCGCAGATCATTTAAAGGAAAACTGATTATGTCGCAAATAGAGCATTTTGACAAATTGCTGCAAGACGCACGCAGAGATGACGGCTACATCAATGCCACTAAGTGGTGCAAGCATTTTGGGTATGACTTGAGAAACTGGAAGCGATTGCCAGAAACAAAGGCTAGGTTAACGGAACTTTCTGAAAGATTAAAAATTAGTGAGTCAAATTCTGAAGTTGACAGACTAAGAATTACGGACTCAGTAGTTCAAGATTCTGCTTATACAGACAATACTGAGTGTGTGAAAATTACACACTCAGTAGTTCAAGACTCTGCTTATACAGACAATACTGAGTGTGTGAAAATTACACACTCAGTATCTCAACAGTCAGATAATACAACCAATACTGAGTCCGTAAAAATTACGTACTCAGTATCTAAAGAATTGATTTACACAAGTGGCAGAGGGTACAGCGCTGTTACCTGGATTCATCCAATCATGGCAGTTCACTTAGCCAGCTACCTAGACCCAGCTTTCGCTAACTATGTAGCCGAGATTTTTGTCAGGTACGTTGCTGCTGATCCAAAGCTTGCTGCTGACATTGCCTTAAGGCAGGAAACGACCGAGGGACTGGACATCATTAACAAGGCTGTTCAGGAGCGTTACGAGTTTCTTAACTCTAAGCTAATGAGAGCTTATTACATGGTCAGAGACGCTTGGGGAGATAAGCTACACTACAACACTCTTACTGAAGAAATTCAATTAAATGGGAGTCCTTTAGAGTTAAAGACTCTCAGAATCAAACTCGAACAGGAACTTCATGTCAAGGTCGCACATGAGGATGCGAGGCTAATCATAAAAACTCTAGCGATCGTCAATACCTATCCTTTAATGGCTCAAGCGGATCAGCAAAGATTTTTCCCAGCGTTTCGGACGTTCATCGAGAGAAGAAGCTTTGTACCAGCAAAAGAATCTCCGAGACCCCAAAAATCAAGTTGAGGCTTGATCCGCCTTTCCTAAGTTTTCCCCAATGCCTAATGACTAATGAAGACCTAGCCCAATCAATCCGCCCCCTGGTGGAGTACATCAAAATCCAAATTCCATGCCTTTGTGACCAGCACGCCGAAATATTAGCCACCCAGGTAATCGCAGGGTTGCCCCGCCTGTTTGCAGAACAACCAGAAACCTTCAGCCGTGCCCTATGCTCGACCCCGCAGATGAGAAAGTAGCCCAACTACTCAGCCAAACCGACGCCCAAATGCAGCGACTGGGGTGGACTGTAGCCCAAGGCAAAGAGCATTTGCAGAAGTATTACGGGGTGCGATCGCGCTTGCAGTTGAATGAAGAGGAGTTAGACAACTTTCTGCTGTTCTTGCAGCTTACCGACGCCGAAGAATCCCCAAAATCCAGCCAATAAAAAACCCCAGTCAGACAACTGGAGCAACAAAAAAAAAAGGATTTAATGTATGAAATATTTGCCAAGAAAGATTAAGGAATCAGTTCTTGATGCCTTCAATTGTAACATTAATTGGAGGGTAGCACAATGATTTTATCTACCCTTAATACTGTTGAAACAATTGCTACCACTCACTGGAATGAATGGAAAGATAGCGCTGTTAACGATGAAATAATCAATCGAAACGTGCGAACAATTTATGATTCCAGAGAAATCGATAAAATCTTAAATCGCAACACAAAAAACCGTCGTAAACACTCAGACAACCTAGTACCTGCATGGTGTGTTTCTGGCATAGATCCTTTAACAGGAGAAAACACCCTAGAGGGCGTACAAGTAAAACCAGATACATCCCCGCTTGATAAAAGGGGCAAACCTCAAAAGTATCTCGGTGCATCTGGAGCTAATGCTGTACCGCTATTCTTAAACACAGGAATTCCCGCATACTGGGAAGAAATTCTCAAAGATAAAAGCATCCCCATTATCATCACCGAAGGAGCAAAAAAAGCTGCTGCTGCTTTATCTCTGCTCATAGCAGCTATCAGTATTCCCGGCGTTAGCACCTGTAGAAAAAACGGCAGACTGCATTATTGGTTGGAATCGTTCGCAGGTTTTGGACGTACTTTTTACTTAGCCTTTGATGCTGATGTTTTAGATAAAAGACCAGTTCAGAATGCACTGATATCATTAGCACGCGATTTATCCGCTACTGGCTCCAAGGTGATGATTATCACGCTACCTTCTATTCAATTAAAAGGAATTGATGACTTTATTGCAGCCAAAGGTGAAGATGAGTTTAGAAAACTGGTTGACGAAGCACTCACTATAGAGGAGTGGAAAAAAGATTTGGATGAAAAACGCAAAGAACAAGAATTTGAATTTGAAGACGAAGACAGAAAATCCAAACTCTACCGTGCTTACAAAATAATTAAGCGGGGATGGGGCGATTCCATTCGATTAAACCAGCTTAAACAACGCGTTGAGATGGATGAATCGACTATGGACTTAGACCATTTAAAACTTTACATAGCTGAGGAATTTGACATCGACATTTCAAAGGAAGATTCACATTCAATAGTTATGGCAATAGCAAAAAGCCAAGCTTACAGTCCTGTGGTTGAATACCTTGATTCTCTAGCAGCAAGATACCCTAATCCAGACTTGTCAATTCTGGATAACTTCGCCTTTAAATACTTTGGGACTACCGACCCGCTACACAATACGTACATCAAAAAATCACTCATTGCCGCAGTGGCCAGAGCCAGAAGACCAGGAGAAAAAGCAGAAGATATTTGTGTTTTGGTCGGCGGGCAGGGACTTCGCAAAAGCACCTTTTGGAAAGAACTGTTCGGCGCTGACTGGTTCACCGATGAATTTACCGCCAGTGGAGAGAGAGATGAACTCATGAAGCTTCATCGCTTTTGGGGCATCGAACTGGGGGAAATCGAACATATATATAAGAAGGCCGACGTTAGCTCGATTAAAAAATTCCTGAGCAACACAGTTGACCCGTACCGCATTCCCTATGACCGAGAAATCAAAGAACATCCCAGATCTTGCCTGCTAGTGGGCACTTCAAATGAGCAAGAGCTACTCCACGACCCCACAGGTAACCGCCGATTCTTTATCATCCCAGTTACTAAAATGATTCCCATTGAGGAATTAATCCGCGATCGCGATTTGATTTGGGCGGCCGCCAATCATCTTTATCAACAGGGGCATCTTTGGTATCTCACTCATGCAGAAAAGGCATTGCAAGCTGAAGCCAACAAGGAGTACCAATCTTCAGACCCTTGGGAAGAAGTAATTTCGCTGTATGTCAAAAACAAGGAAGGGATTACCACCCATGACATTCTGCTCAACGCTTTGCAAATCGAAACAGGGCGTCAGGACAAGGTGGCAGAGAGAAGAGTGTCAGCCGTCATGAGACAAAACGGATGGCAGCAGCAGAGAAAATGGGTCAACGGTCATGCGTTACGTTGTTGGTTCAGAAAAGTTGAGAAAACATCTGGATCATCTGGATCATCTGGATCAACCCAGACACAGCAAGGGTTTGAACATGATCCAGATAGTTTTCCACATCTGGATCATCTGGATCAGTATTCTCAGCTTTCATTGATTGAAACGACACATACCTCAGTCAGTGATCCAGATGATCCAGATACCCAAAAACATCTGGATCATCCAGAACCCGCTCACAGCAAGCTTGATCCAGATGATCCAGATGATCCAGATGTTTTGCCAAACTTTTCTGAAAATAATGTTGCACGCAAAGACGAAGTAGCCGGCGCTGCTGTCACCCGTCCAGCAAAGTGCCGCTACTACCAAATAGTCGAAGTTAAGCCCACCATCTTTAAAATCGAGACAGACTTTGGAACGGTCGATGTCAGCGCTGAACCCTACCGCCGTCTTGGAACTGGTGACAGCAAAATCTGGTTTGAATTCCAAACCCCAGACAGCCAGACGTTAACCAAGAGTATCAAGGGAGATTCAGATGCAAGAGTGCTACCCAGGTTAGCCAAAGAATCTAACGTGATTCAGCAGTGGCAGGAGAGGCGAAGAAAGGACTTCAGTTCCAAAATTGAAACTTGCAAGTTCAAAGTAAGAATTTTGGGAGAGGAAGATTACGAGTGGATTGATGATTGCATTCTCCAAGGTGTACCCAATTCGCCATCTAGAACCCACTTCACATTCAAAACTCCTAAGAACACACTCATCACTGCTTACTTTGGGGAGTTTGAGGAGATGTAGCCAATAAAAACGCGATCGCCTTTTTGGTGCGGTGGGGCGATCGCGCTTGATGAAAGTTACAAATCCTGTAAGAACTTTCAGCGTATTCGCCCTAGCCGGTTTTGTCCTGCCGATGGTTTTTAAAGATTTGTATAAATTATTTTGCTGCTAGATTCAGTACAGCTACTCATGCTGTTGAAATTGAATTTGCAGTATCACTTCCTGTTTTACCCTCACAGAAGGTAAAACAGGTATATTTTTGATTACGAAAATCAGCAGGAACTCTATAATCTAGTCTTCACAATGTGTAGAGACTGTAAACCCACTTCCGAAATTACATAAAAGTGGAAGATTTACGAATTTTTGAATAAGCCATACAACGGATTTATCCACCTCATCAAAAATCTAGTTTTATGCCAGCAGAACCAACTTTAGTGCAAGTATTCGGGACTGGAGCCACACAGGATATCAATACCTTGACAATTCAAAAATCAGCATTAGCCGCAGTTGGGCTAACCGCTTCCTCAAGTAATACTGCTGAATCTTTGATGGTGGCTTTGCTACTTTTGGCAGCTTCCTATTTAAATACCACCAACCAAGATTCTACAAATACAGATATTCAAGTAACTATTGCTGATAGTGGTTTTCCGCAATTAGTGACCCGCAACAGTGCCCAGTGGAGACAAATAACTTATAACGTTAATCTGCAAACGCCTGATACAGGATTTAGTATTGACCCGGACAATTACTAATGGCAGTTGCGACAAGAACGATTACGACTCTATCTGCACCTTTCACTCAAGCTCAACTTAGTACAGCACTACAAACAGCTTTTACTAATGCTGGTTTTTCATCGCTATTTGATAGTTATACAAGCGGTACTGATTTAATATTGGTTTATGAGTTTGTAGTTGATGCAAGCAAGACTTTTGGAAAAACGTACTTAAGGGTACGCATCAGCAACACCTTCATTATTTACCAGCAACTATATGCAACTTGGAATACTGTTTCTAAAACAGGAACAGGAAGCAGTTCCGAGGTGACTTATTCGACGTTACTGAATAACGTCAACGTCACTTTCAACGCGTTAAATGCAACCAGTGAAACTAGGTTAATCCTAGTTACCCAAGGCACAACTTTCCTACCACTTGGGATGATCGTACCTACGACCATGCGTAATAGCTGGAATCTAAATAGCTATACAAATGGCTATATTTTTACTAGCAATATGATGACGGTTTTACGTTCTTCGGGCCAAACGCAATATTCATCGGCTGACAATGACATTGCTTTGTCTGGATCGAGTAGATTAGGAACCGCTAACGTCGTGGACAATGAGAGAGACGTACTCTCCGGGCTAATATTACTGAACCAAAGTAATACGGGCTTTGCTGGTAAGACTAGCGACGATATTGCCGTGATTAGTGCTTCTGGCAGCACGAGGTACGATGTCATTCTAAGAACAGGAACATCACAACAGTATTTGTTGATTAACAATGGTTCCGGTGGACTGGCGGTGAGGATTGTTTAATGTTCTTCACTATGTCTGACACATTTTCAGCGACCGCCAATAGTTCGGGAAGCGTGGTATCAGTATCAACAATTGACACATCAGTATTTATCAGCACTGGCAATGTGGTTGCTGTTCCTGGTTTAAATACATGCCTATCATCAAAGATTTGTAATTTTGGGTTTAAGTTGGAACCACACTTTACACCCGACGTTTTTCGCACTTTGTTCGGTGATAACGCATTTCAAGATGCCAACAAATTGGTTATTCACAAAGATGAATTACCGGGTTTGACTCCATCAATAAGCAACACAGCAGAAAGTCTGCTTGTTGGTTTAATCAATCGTTCAATTGCTAATTCTGGAGGGGTCAATTTTTTGAAGATTAGTATTAATTATTGGGGAAGAGGCTATACGGACGGATTGAGGATTGATACCGTTTTGATAGACATGTGCAAACTCGCCGAATACGACGGAAGCCTATTACTTGAATCGAATTATTTTGACGTGGTAAGCCCAATTGATTATTGATATGCCAACATACTGTAATGAATTAAATAAAAAAGCGACCGTCACGCTAAAAAAGAACGGTAAAACTATCAAAATTACATCGGACAAGCCACCAGTAACGATGACTTGCAAGAACAGCGAAAATCCACCAGACTGTACCAAAATTAAGGTAAGGGTGCGATACAAAGAAAGAAGCACTACTACAGGATCTGAAATTAGTGGTAGTTTCACCGCAAGCCTTTACTCTCCGGTACTTGGAATAAGGATCGGTGGGCAAGCTAGCAACATTGAACTCAATAGCAGAGGACTCGCCAGCGGCTCGTGTACAACACAGATGTGGAGAGTACACGCTAGCAACTCTGGCACAAGCTATCGATATTTAGAAGCTTACATTGAGTCCATCGAATTACTGTCACCACCCCCGAATAGTCAACCGTCATCGAAAGGTATCGTTATCCGCGATGTAACGGGAGGCATTATTTTCGATGACGACGCTATCGATTGTGACTGGTCAGTGCAATGCGATGACGATTGTCCGGAGGGTACGTGTAAGTGCATATCCCCTATTTACCCAGGATATTGCTGTTTAGATTGCGAATCTATAGCCGCAAGTATTCACGCAATTACTAATGAATTAAGGTCTAAAAATGGCTGATACCTGCGCTAGTTTATCGGCGGAAATTGCCGCGCTTAGGGCGGAAATAGCACGTATTCCCCGCATTAATGAAGCCAGAATAATTAATGAAGCAAAGATACAAGCTAAGGATTTAATATTGCCAATAGTAATCTCTTACGTCGCTTCACAATTGAAGCCAGTTCGAGAGGCAATATCAATTTTAGAAAATACTTTATTTAAGCTTTCAGGGCAAATTACTAATATTCTAGGTAAGATAACTGCATTAGAAACAGCGGTTATCAATGCTTTAAAAACTGCTGCCAGTGCATTAGGAATAAGCAATGAAGCTATAAGAAGAGTAGCGGCACTATTCGCCCGAATAGCACCCTTGTTAAATGTCCTTGGGCAAATATTGAATTTATTAGGGGTAATTGGAACATTAGAAACTTTGGGTGCTCGTATTGATGCTATAGAAAGCCAAGTAATTTCTATCGGTAACGATGTCTCTCGCGTACTTGGTAAATTGCTAGGGTTGCAAAATCGCATTACCGGATTAGAAGGTGTAGTTCCTGGAATACGTGATTTAGCACGAGAAGCATTGTCGGTTGGCAACAATGCAGCAAGCATTGGAAGAGATGCCCGCAGCGCAGCAGGTTTAGCCCAAAGTACAGCAAACCAAGCCCAAAGTACAGCGAACCAAGCACAAACCACTGCTGACGGGGCGGTGCGTAATGCCAAGCAAGCTAATGACAATGCAACAACCGCATACAACAAGGCTAGGGAAGCTCAGGGAATAGGAGAACAGGCGAGAAACCTTGCAGGGCAAGCGTTTAATAAGGCAGGTGAGGCTCTGGGAGTAGCGTTAACGGCGTTATCGCTTTATCAAAGCATCAAATATTTGAAGGGACTTAAGGGTGATCCAGGTATACCAGGTAGACCAGGACGAGATGGATTGAACGGTCGTAATGGTCTGGATGGGCGACCAGGACGAGACGGATTGCAAGGAGCGCCAGGGATTACACAAATAATACAGATTGCTGGTCGTCCTGGGCGAGATGGCAGAAACGGGCTTAATGGCTTACCAGGAAGAACTGGGCGAGATGGCTTACCGGGAAGAAATGGAGTAGATGCTGTGCCATATAACGATGCAGGGTTACGGGCTTTCATTGCAGCACAGCACGCGGGGACTAGGGCGAATAGCACAGCGCAGCATAGCACCACCAGGACTACAATTCTCACTCCGATCATGGCTGCACTAGCACCAATATTGGCGTTACTCAAGCAGATTTATGATGCAGTAATGGCGGTCAGCAATGCAGCAATATTGACATTGCTAAACATTGTCAATACAAAACTTGGTGATCAACTTGTTGGTGGTATTGCTGGCAAACTAACTCGTTTTGCTGATTGGTTGCAACTTGATAGAGCGCTAAATGTTTTAATTTTCGCTGCAACAGTTCACAATGCATTGATGCTATCGAATGACATAGGACAGACTTTAATTGGAGCGCTTAACAATGTCCTTCAATTAATAGGATTAAAAAAAGATGACGGAAGTGCTTTTGACATTGGATCTGTAATCAGTAGTTCTATCGAAAATTTAATTAAGGGAGCCGTCGGAGAAGATAACTATACCTCTCTTAGGGAATCATGGGCAAAAGCTAACAGGATTTATCAGGCTTCAGTCAACATATTAAACGCTTTTCAGGGATTATCATCGGCAATACTTACTGGGTTAGAGATGACGGCTGGTAAAGTCGCCAAGATAGGAAATGCTTTAAGAAAATCTGGAGAGGTTTTAGAAAATGCTTATGGCTGGATGAACCCTCAGCCAAAATTTAATCGTGTTACTCAAACTTTAGAAAGTTTGCAAAACGGGGCATCAACAATTCAAATGGTTACTCAAGCACCATTAGATATCATCAATGCTACTACTGAACTAACAACAGCGACAACTGAATTAACTAATGCAATTAAGCAAGATGATAATCCAGCTAACAAAGGTAAAGAATCACCAGAACCAGACAAGCTAAAAGCCGATCAAGCAGCAGCAAAACTTACTAGTGCAGCTTTAGAACTAACAGACTTAGATTTAGAACCAGACGAAGATTAATATGCCATTACCAGATAACTTTGATGAGTGGGAACATCTGCAAGATACTGTAAGACGTTGGCACAATAAAGCCGTCGATAAGTGGTTTAAAAATCAACCTGACAATGATATTTCTACCCCAAAGCCAAGTCTAAAACACGCTTGCAAAATGAAAGATGGTGATACAAGCACTATGACGATGATGAGGCTTTGGCTGTTTGAGATTACAGCAGGTCACGCTCAATCTTTGCAAACTCCTATTTATGGAATTCCTGTAACAGAACATCAAAGGAATGTTGAGTTTAAGCCACAAATAAAACTTTATTTCAAAGAAAGATTATCCCCAACTTCTGACAGGTTAAACCCTGCCACCGGCGAAATTACCTTTAGATTGATGAACGAGACGGGGCAAAGCTATACCAGAACTAAAGCTGAAGCAATAGCAAAGGACATAAAACGAGAATTTGGTAATCCTATCTTTGTCTGGGATAAGGGCATTTATTATTACTATTACCGCGATTTTGAGAGGGGGTACGATTTACGATTACTGGTTAAATCAAAAGCCGAGGGTGAACGCATAGCTAAAGCTGTTTTAGCTATTCAGGGACATCCATTTAGTGATGATTTCTCAGACTTTCAACAACACACAAGAACCTATTCTATGAATCCAGGAAATCAAACTATTTATGGTCAATCGGTCAAGAAGCCGGTTAAACGTCCCACAACAGAAGTTCGGTTTCGTTACGCTCAACTTTTTTTGCATGGTCGAGTAAAAGTCGTTAATCTGGTTGCGACACCAGAAGCAGCCCTCAAACAAGTAATTGAGCGATTGTCTGTCATCTAAAAATTTTCCGTGGATAACTATAGTAGTCGATGGTAAATAAATGCCTGAAAAGCAGTGCTAGAAAGGATTGTATCAACCGATTCACTTTGAGTACTGATGGCTAAAAGATTTAACAATTTGAAAGCTGCTTTAAAATTGCTTCGCCCATTAAGCGGAACTGGTGACGCTGTTGATTTGCCAGATACCACAGCATTGGGCTTTTTCCAGGCTGTACAAGCGGGTAAAAAAGCAGTTGAGTATGGAGACAGACCAGAAGGCAGCGAGCCAGGACAACTTTTACTTTACTCTTTAGTACCGTTTGCAACCCCAATTAACACGGCTCCAAAGGTAAAAACCTATCTTTCTAAGCGATCTGAAACTGGTTTTGGTACTGCTGGTATTGCTGCCGCAGATGCGAATATTTCAAAAGTGCCAGCTGATGTTGCCGCAGCAGTTGAGTTAGTCGGGTTTGTTGCAGCCAAAGCTGTTATTCGAGTTTCTGGAACGACATCAACTCAAAAAACTAGTAAACTAACCGGACAAAAATATAAAACTAAAGGTGGAAGCTCCTACAGCTATCCCATCGGTTTTGGCGTTGGCGAAACTGCCAAAGGCTTCAAAGATGTTAAAGAAGCTATTACTACCAAAGTAATAGCCAATGCTAACAGATCTGTTTCATTTACCCCAGAAATTTACCGCTAATGATTGAAGGAATTATAGGGGTAGAAATTCCCCTATATCCTCAAATGACTGAGGATGAAATTACACTTAGGCTAGAGCAAGAAGAAGCTGCACAACTAGGACTTACATGCTTGTTAAAAGGGCAGATAACGTTAGAAGAATACATGGATATTCTTGAGATGTGCGAAGTTGACATGGATGCTTATTGTCTAAATTTTGAGCAAAACTTGAATGCTGCGGGACTGATAATTGTGTGACTGGGATTAGTGATTCTCTTAACTGGGATTTGGTACAAAGGCAGACTTATATAGCAACTCCTGGCCCCGAAACTAGTTATATTCCTATTTCTCCTATCTCCATTGTTTGCGACAGTTATCTAATGATGTTTGGGTTTCGCAATGATTTAGCGAAATCTCATTGGAGGTTTGCAGCTAGAGTACACATGAAGCTGTTAACACTTCCATCATCTACTTCTGAATTTATGGCAAGTGTGGATGCTTTTAGTATTGGATGTGGACTCAGAGAACTGTCTTTAGTTAAATTCCCCAATTTAGGATTACTTCCTTTTGTTGCAGAGATTAGAATCCCTAAATGGCACAGGCAGATGTATATCGAGGTTTGGAAGTATTCAGGTGATGAAATTGATACAAATGCTCAGTCTTTAAGTTTAATTCAATCTCAATTAAGTCAAATTGAATCTCAAATTGATGCTCTTTAATTTAAATGACTACTACCTCTTCAATAATTGCTGTTAGCAATTCTTCACCAGTAATTACAGTAAGTTTGGAATCTGTTGGTATCTTCACTGGAATTTTGGTAAGTCTTTCTGTCTTGGGCACTCTAGCTGTAAAGCTTGTTAACAACTTGAATAATATTTCAAGCTCCATTGCTCAAATCAAAGAGGATTTAAAAGAACATGCTGATAATAAAGAAAAAATTCGGGATTTAGATAAAAAACTCGATTTGCATATTCAGGACTACATAAATCGAAAGGATACTGTAACCCTGTTAATCGCACAAGTAACACAAACACTTGAACACCGAACTAATCGCCTCTACACCTCTATGAAGGATGTTGAAGCTTATTTGCAAAAAACTGGAAGCTTTAAAATTCGTGAATTCCAAGACTTACGGAAGATGGATGAGGATAAACCCTTTGATAAGCTTTAGAGTTAATCACGAAAAATTACTGAGGTAATTTTAGTAATGGTTGTTACATATTTAAGATAAATAGTTTTCTTTTTATGCTAATAGCTCAATTACCTCAAACTTTTCTCCCTTGCGTAATATTGCTTTCCGCAGTTTTGATTGGGCTTATTTTGGTTGAGGAATTACCTCAGTCAGTCCAAAGATTTTTGAAATTTAATCTAAAAAAATTCTGGGTCAAGAAGAAGTAGTCAAAATCTCCGATTTTAAACTGTGGGGATTCACTCTAGCAATTTACTATCGCCGTGTTATTTTAGAGCCGACAGCCACCACCTTTATAAAATCGCGTGCGGGCAGATGGCTGTTTAGATTACTTCAAATTGTCAATTGTCGCCCTGCGTTCGCCATTCCAGCAAACGCAGGGTTTTTAACTTTAATGCTTGGGCTATAATGCCGTGTTACACGGCAATAGAGAGATTTTTATGAATAAAGGTGGTAGAACCTCAACGACTTGGGAAAGCGGTAGCACTTGGCAAAGTGGAAATACGAAGTTGATTCGCGTACCGGAGGCGATCGCGGATGAGGTGATGCGCTGCGCTAGGGAGATTGACGCGGGTAATGCCGTGTTACACGGCAATAGAGTCGATACAGTCCTAAACGCGATCGCCCAATATACTGAAATGCGCCAGAGCAATCGCCACCCAAACCAGCATTCTAAAGGGAAGGGGCTTGATACGCGATCGCGTACCTGGGATGAGTTGAGGCGATTCCAAAAGTGGATCGAAGAAAATCAGTAAAACTTATATTTAGCAGGCTGTTCGCGCTTCTTGTGGTCACGTTTTGGTCACTAAAAACAATTCAACCCCGTAGGTGCGAACTACAGGGTTGAGGTGTGGCGAGTGCCAGGAACCAGACTTGAACTGGTGACACGAGGATTTTCAGTCCTCTGCTCTACCGACTGAGCTATCCCGGCTGGGGCTTTTATTTGAGCCACGATTAATAAATGTAGCAAAGATAAAATGAATTTGCAATAGGTTGTAGAAAAATATTTATGCAGCTTTCAAGGTTAACTTAAACCAAATGACAACAATTAAAAAGAGTAGAAACTGGACAAGAACAATACTTGGGCCAGAAGCTAGGTTGAAAAGACCTGACACAATGATTCCAGTAATGCTGCTGATGGAACCGACTATTACCGAAGTGACTAAAAAGCGACTAAAGTGGTGACTCATTAGTTTGGCTGTGGAGGCGGGAATAACCAAAAAAGCATTGACCAGTAAAACGCCAACAGCTTTAATCGCTACAGCAACGGCGAGTGAAAGTAAGACCACAAAGGCGTAGCGGTACAATTGCACAGGAATACCCTGAACTTGCGCCACATCTGGGTTAAGTGTCAATAAAATTTGCTGTTGCAGAGTTGATAGTAAAAATATGCAACCTCCCACAAGTACCAGCAGCGTCAAAATCAAATCTGTGGCATCAAGCGCCAGAATATCGCCAAAGAGTACTGCCATCAAGTTACCACGATATCCTTTTATGAGACTAGTGAGAATTAGCCCGATCGCTAATGCCCCAGATAGCACTATACTAAGTACGCTATCGCTACCTAAGTCGGTTTTGTCGATAAAGTAGAGGACAATAACACCAAAAATTAAAGTAAAAGGTAAAAGCATCCAGGTAGGATTTACCTGTAACAGGACACCCAAGGCCACACCTACCAATGCTGCATGACCAACGGCGTGACTGAAAAAAGACAGTTGGCGCAAGGTAACAAAACTACCCAACATCCCACCAAGTATTCCCATCAGTAGAGCTTCTGCGATCGCCCGCTGCATAAAGGGGTATTGTAATAAGCTGACCAAGTTATTACTATTGGCGATCGCTAGCCAAGCTATCTGACAATTATTGAAGAAATCCATACTTATGGGCAATGCCCTTGATAAGTTATCACAAGCAAGGTTGTAATGTATTTTATCTGAAGCCGAGTCAAGTTTTGAATTTAAAACTTTCAAGAAAAATAGGGAGTGTGGAGATGGGAGGATAAGAGGACAAGGGGACAAGGGGATCAGGGTAATGACCCATGCCCAATGCCGAATGACCAATGCCCCATACCCAACTCAATTGTGATTGTGCTGATAGCGGCTGAAGCCTGGGCCGTAGGTTGCTAAGAGGTTTTGTGGTGAAAGGGCAATTTCGGGCTTTCCAGTGCAAACAATGGTTTGATTGAGACAAAGCACGCGATCGCAATGACGGCTGACCATATCAATATCATGGGAAACTTGCAATACTGTCCAACCCTCTTCCCGCTTTAATTCATTTAGCAAAGCGTAAAAATCTGCGGCGCCTTGTACATCAACCCCAGCAAAGGCTTCGTCTAGTACCAGCAATTTGCGTGGCTTCACCAGACAATAAGCCAACAACACCCGCTTCAGCTGACCACCGCTAAGAGTACCAATAGCTTGATGCTGTAAATGATAAGCATCAGTTCGCCGCAAAGCTTCTGTGACTGCTAACGATTTATCCTGATCTTGTGTCCACAACTTTGAGAAAAATAAATTCTCCCTTTTGCCTTTTGCCTTTTGCCTTTTGCCTTCAGTTGTCCATCCTAGTCCTACCAATTCCCTGACAGAAATCGGAAAGCTGCGGTCAAAGAAGAAGTTTTGCGGCATATAGCCCAACAAGTGACGTAAACGCCCCAACTTTGCAATTGGACTATCCAATATTTCAATCGTACCAGCACTTCGAGGTATCAAATCTAAAACAGCTTTTATCAAAGTACTTTTACCAGCACCGTTGGGGCCAACTATAGCTGTATCTGTTCCTGGCAACAATTCAAAGGAAACATCTCGTATAGCTAAATAACTGCCTTGATAGACTGTTAATCCTTCTACTTTTAAAATAGCAATGTTATTAGTCATTAGTCATTAGTCATTAGTCATTAATCATTAGTCATTAATCATTAGTCATTAATCATTAGTCAAGGACAAATAACCAACAACTAATGAATAACCTATTTACAGGCAGTTTCTAGAGTTTTTAAGTTAGCTTTCATGGCTTTGAAATAATACTGTGGATCTGTTTGACCAGTTTCCAGAGAATCCAAAGTACGCAAACTTAATTTCAAGTCTTTTGAGAGACTAGTCAGCAATTTATTATCTACTCCTGGTTCGCTAAATAAGGCTTTAACTTTATATTTTTTAACGGCGTTGACTGCATTTTGCACATCTGTTGGTGAAAGTTGATCTTCGGGAATTTCTACCACCGCAACTTGCATGAGGTTATAGCGTTTGGCTAAGTATGGAAACGCATCATGAAAGGTCACAAAGGTGCAACTCGGAGCTTGTTGTAATGTCTGCTGAAATTCACTGTTTAAACTTTCTAATTCTTTAATATAAGCCGCAGCATTAGCCTCATAAGTAGCTTTATTCCCTGCGTCAGCAGCTATTAAACCATCGCGAATATTAGTTACTTGCTGTTTTGCCAAAACTGGATCTAACCAAACGTGAGGATTACCTTTACCATGTTCGTGGTCACGATCGTCTTCATCTTTCGCCGTTTTTTCAACAGGTGAAATTTCATTTAATGGTTTAATATCTTTACTAGCATCAATTTCTGTTAATTTATAATTTTGAGCATTTTTGACAGTATCTTCCAAAAATTCCTCCAGCCCTAAACCATTTTTTACTAATACGTTGGCAGTGGCGATCGCTTTAACATTTTCTGGTGTCGCTTGGTATTCATGTACCTCCGTACCAGGTGGCACTAAAATTTCCACATCTGCAACATCTCCAGTCACTGCCTTAGTAAACAAATATATCGGCAAAAATGTTGTCACTACTTTAGTTTTTGCCGGCTGTGCTTTTGGGGTAGATGCAGCCTCCTGTGCTTGTGGCAACTGTTGGGCAGTTGTTCCTTGATTCTGATTCGATTCACTACAGCCAGTAGCCATCGACAATACTAGCAAAGCAATTAATGATACGATGCCGTTTCCTTGTCTGTATGGTCTAAATTTTCTCCAATTTCCCGTCACAGTCTTTCCTCCCCAAAACCGATGCTTACTGTGCCTTTGCCACAATTTTTGTAATGATACTTATTCTACATCGTAGACTATAATAATTCTCATTCTCAATTGAAGTCATTTTATTTTTGAGTATAAATAACTACAACAAACTTTTTTAGGAGGATGCCTCTGCAATTAAGTTTTCCCAAAATATCCCTCTCCTAAGAAACAGTATTTGCTTGGGGCTGAGGAGTAAGTTCAAAACCTAAAGCTAGAGCCTTTTTCTGGAGGTTATTGATAATTCGTTCTTGGTAATGTTGCTCATAATAATCCATGCCAGAATCTTGATATTTACCTCCATTCGTCCAAAGTCGGTAAAAAATTCGTGCCAGCTTATGAGCAGTAGCAGTGATAGCTTTGGGCGTAGCAAGGCGAGAACGTAAGCGACGATAAAAAGCACTCAAGGCAGAATTGCTCTTGCCAGCTGTTTGTGCCGCCATTCGGAAAGCATTGGCAGCAGGGTTAACCACCAAGCGAGTTTGAGAACTTTTAACTTTACCACCAGTGATGCGATTGCAAGGGTAAAGACCAAGCCAGGAAGTAAAATGTTTAACAGTTGGGAATCGGGTAGGATCTAAACCAACCTCTGAAATAATGGTCTGTACGGGCTTGTATTCATTGCCTCATGAAGCTTCTAGCGATCGCCCTCCCGGAGACTGACAGAAGCTGTTTACGGACGCTATCGCTTCCGTTATGGATGGAAGAAACAAAATTAAGATGCACCGAAAAAAATTACACTTTTATTGTGTCCTGACAGTTAAGACCGATCCCCCAATGGTGCCTTGTCGCCCGTACAGAAGCTTGGTTCTGGGTTGAGACGTTTATGACATTGGTGAAATGGCTGCTATTATCCTGTTTAGGAGACTGTATATTCATTCGTCAACCCAGGTCAGGGCACACCTCCAATTGGTTAGTATGACTCTGCATTCGTGACGAAGCCTTTGATGAAAACACCAAAGTCAAAATCTCGTTTCCATCAACCAAGAACAAATGAAACTTCTGACTTAAGACCAATCAACCCAAATGCAGCGAGTATTGACATCGGTTCAGAATTTCACTGGGTGAGTGTCCCAAAAGATTGAGCGTCCGAGAGTGTCAGACGTTTTGGCTGTTACACTGCTGACTTGTATGCTCTTGCTGATCGGTTGGCCAAATGCGGAGTGAAAACTGTTTCTTAGGAGAGGGATACTATGGATTCCATCGCTGAGACCCATGAGTCTTTTATAGAGCATATAAACTAAAACCCCCTAGCATTGATGTGGGCTAGAGGGTAATAGTTAG
>NZ_CAWUDO010000127.1:0-17985 GCF_963920935.1 Nostoc sp. CCY 9925
CGAGGATAAAAGGTGCAACGTCGAGGATAAAAGGTGCAACGTCGAGGATAAAAGGTGCAACGCCGAGGATAAAAGGTCAAACTATTAACCTTTTTACTCGACAGTTCGTGTTAAAAGGTGCAAGCTTCGAGTTCAGAAGTGAAATGATGAGGTTTTGAGGGGGAGTTTAGACGTGCAGGAGAGGGCGATGTCTACGACGGGCTACGCCTACGCGCTAATGCAATCCTTGATACAGGCTACATTATTAATTAATTAGCTCAATTTCTCTGCTGCGCGTCCAAGCAGAAACTCGTCGTCAGACATCACCTTAATAAAACCCCAAATGACTAACGAAGAACTGCTGGAAATTATTGAACAAGCTGCCAAAGACAAGGTGACAGAATTAGACCTTTCTGGCAAAGGCTTAAAAACATTGCCAGCGGAAATTCAGCGGCTTACTAAGCTGCAATGGCTCGACCTCTACGACAATCAACTAAGCAGCCTGCCAGGGGAAATTGGACAACTCACCAACCTGCAATCCCTCTACCTCTACGGAAATCAACTGAGCAGTCTGCCAAGGGAAATTGGACAACTCACCAACCTGCAATCCCTCCACCTCAGCTTTAATAAACTGAGCAGTCTGCCAGGGGAAATTGGACAATTCATCAACCTCCAAACTCTCAACCTCAGCGACAATCAACTGAGCAGTCTGCCAAGGGAAATTGGACAACTCACCAACCTGCAAACCCTCTACCTCTACTTCAATAAACTGAGCAGTCTGCCAGGGGAAATTGGACAACTCACCAACCTGCAATCCCTCGACCTCAGCTTTAATAAACTGAGCAGTCTGGCAACGGCAATTGGACAACTCACTAACCTGCAATCCCTCGACCTCCGCTTAAATCAACTGAGCAGTCTGGCAACGGCAATTGGACAACTCATCAACCTCCAAACTCTCAACCTCAGCGGCAATCAACTGAGCAGTCTGCCAGGGGAAATTGGACAACTCACCAACCTGCAATCCCTCTACTTCGACAATAATCAACTGAGCAGTCTGCCAAGGGAAATCAGGCAACTGCCAAACCTAAAAAGACTGGATCTTCGTAGAAATCCAGTCCCCATTCCACCTGAGATTTTGGGGTCGAAGAACTTAGATGAAGACCCCGGCGATGTAAATGAAATTCTCGATTTCTATTTCCGAGTCGAAGATCCAACTGAAACCGAACCTTTATACGAGGCAAAATTCTTGATTGTTGGCGAAGGGGGAGCAGGTAAAACCTCTTTAGCCAAGAAAATCAAGGATGAAACCTACCAACTCCAACCAGAAGAAAAATCAACCGCAGGCATTGATGTTATTCAGTGGAAATTCACACTGCCTAGTGGGCAAGATTTTCGTGTTAACATCTGGGACTTTGGCGGACAAGAAATCTACCATCATACGCACCAGTTTTTCCTTACTGAACGTTCTCTATATGCTTTAGTTGCTGATACTCGCCAAGAAAACACAGATTTTCCTTACTGGCTCAAGGTTGTGGAACTGTTGAGTGACAATAGCCCTGTCTTAATTATCAAAAATGAAAAACAAGACCGTCAGTGCCAAGTCAATGAACGGCAATTGCGGGGAGAATTTACTAACCTTAAGGAAACTCTTACAACTAACCTAGACACTAATCGAGGTTTAGCCGAGATAAAAGACACTATTAGGCAATACATCAGCAAGCTTCCCCATGTGGGTACACCTTTACCAAAACTCTGGGTGAGAGTTCGAGCCGCCCTAGAAAACTATTCCCGCAATTACATCAGCGTCGAAGAATATTACAGCCTTTGCCGAGTCAATAGTTTAACTGACCGTAAAGACATGCTGCAACTGAGCCGCTATCTACACGATCTTGGGGTTTGTCTGCACTTTCAGGGCGATGCACTTTTAAAAAATACTGTCATTCTCAAACCGGAATGGGGCACCAGCGCCGTCTACAAAGTTCTGGATAATCAGCAAGTCATAAAAAACAAAGGTCGTTTTTCTAAGCAGGATCTTGCACATATTTGGCAAGACGTAGAGTATGCCGATATGCAAGACGAACTGCTACATTTGATGATGCGATTTAAGCTGTGCTATGAAATTCCAGGTAATCCCGAAAATTATATTGCACCTCACCTACTTTCTACCAATCAGCCTGATTATAACTGGGATGAATCTAACAATCTCATCCTGCGCTACACTTATGATTTCATGCCGAAAGGTATTATTACTCGCTTTATCGTCGAAATGCATTCTTTAATTGAACAACAATCCCTCGTTTGGAAAACAGGTGTTGTTCTCAGTAAAGAGCAAACTCGTGCAGAAGTTATTGAACAATATAATCAACGAGAAATTAAAGTCCGCGTAGCAGGAAAACGCAAGAAAGAACTGCTAACAGTAATTACCCATGAAATGGAGAAAATCCATAAGTCTTACGAACGTTTACAATATCAAACACTTGTTCCCTGTAACTGTGATAAATGTAAAGAGAGTCAAATGCCTTATTCCTACCCTCTAAAAGAACTGTACGAATTTCGGGATGCTGGTGATTACCAAATCCAGTGCCGTAAAGGTCGTCTGATGGTGGATGTCCGTAGATTAATTGATGATGTTTTCTTGACTTCACAAAATCCGCAAATCCCTATGTATGAACCTATAACCAGAAATCAAGTTTTCATCAGCTATAGTTATCAAGATCAACACTGGCTTACCAAACTTCAGAAACACCTCAAACCAATGATCCGCAACCAAACTTTGGTTGCTTGGGACGATAGTAAAATTCAACCTGGTGCAAAGTGGCGCGATGAAATTGAAAATGCTTTAGCAGCAGCCAAAGTGGCAGTATTGTTAGTTAGCCCTGATTTTTTAGCATCAGATTTTATTGCTGATAATGAGTTACCCCCATTATTAGATGCGGCTGAAGCCGAAGGACTAACGATTATTTGGATACCTTTGACTTATAGCGGCTATGAAGAAACAGAAATTGAAAAGTATCAATCAGCGCACCCTCCCAATCAACCTTTAAAAAGCCTGAATTCTGCACAAGAGGATCAAGCTTGGATGAATATTTGTAAGAAGATTAAAGCAGCAATTGTTCGGTAAAAGATAGAGAAGATTTTCTCTTAGTGGTAATGTGTCAAAACACTGTCTTTATTCTTAGATGTAAGGTTTATCTTGATTAGACTAGGATTATAATGTAATACGGTTCAGTTAAGGGTTATTGGTATAAATAATTGGTCTTTGAAGACGCGATTTATCGCGTCTCTACATGAGGGTTTTGTTGCTCATTCTCAACCGTATTGGATTATAATCACCAACCAAAAGGCAATTATGACACTTGAGCAAATAGAAGCTGCTATTCTGAAGCTTCCGCCTGATGAATTCCAAAAACTTATAAAATGGTTTTCAGATTTGGATAATCAACGCTGGGATGAACAGTTAGTAAAAGACATTGAAGATGGCAAGTTGGACGATTTAGCCCAAGAAGCGACCGCTGATTTTGAAGCTGGTCGCTATCGAGAAATCTAATGCACTACACTAATCGTCGGTTTTGGGAATCTTACGACGCTCTACCTGAAAATGTGTAAAGGACAGCCGATCAATGCTATGAGTTGCTTAAAGCCGATCCATCTCACCCATCCCTACATTTCAAAAAAGTTGGCAAGTATTGATCAGTCAGAGTCGGACAAAACTACCGAGCATTGGGTGTAGAAGTCCAAAAGGGGATTTTATGGTTTTGGATCGGCACGCACGCAGAGTACGATAATCTTATTGGCAAATAGTAGCATACTAGCGATCGCTAATAGTTGCTTACTTACCCAACTAAAAAGTTTCTTAACCACTTAATCGCCTCACTTGTTGTTTCTTCATTTGCAATTTGAAAGCATTGCTGCACAATTTCTGCAACGTTAGGAAAGTAAATGCTTTGTGTAATTGCGTAGCTTTCACCCTGCAATCTATAAACTAATAACTGCTTATTTTTTAACAGCCAAATCTCTGGCACTTTATAAGGAAGATAATCATTAATATCTGTATAACTAGTAACATCTATCTCAATTACTAAATCTGGTGGAGGATCGTTTTGCCAGTCGATACGCTTCTTACCTACCACGGCTCTCCAGTTTTCAATATAAAAGCAATAGTCAGGCTCGATACCGCTAAATTGTGGCAAACTCATGGTAATTGGCGTAAATGAATCGTATCTTTGCTCTAAACGATCTAGCAAAACCTGAGCAATATTCGCCAACAAGCTGACATCTCTTCCATGCTCTGGTAGCGGTGTCATTAACAAAATCTCTCCTCTTCGATATTTAATCCGAGGCAAACTGCGATCGCCAAGTTGCTCACTGAGTGCTTGATAATCTTCCCAAGATCCCAAAAGTTTCAACACCGCACCGGCTGGCAACTCGATTTTTTCTGGTGTAATTACGGTATTCATAATGATAAATTTAAAACGGTGTCTTTACTTGGAGATGAAGAGTTTGTTCCAATCGCGGATGCTCGAAACGAAGTTCCCTAGCGTGTAGATATAACCGATTAGCATTTGCACGGCATCCATAAAGGCGATCGCCTAAAATAGTCACCCCCAGTCCTTGCACATCTGCCGCGTGAACTCTCAATTGATGGGTACGTCCTGTTAGGGGCGTAAACTCTACGCGGGTGTAATCTCCTTCCCTCCCCATCACCTGAAACTGTGTCAAACTCGGTTTACCGCGCTGCCAATCAACTTGCTGATAAGGGCGATTTTCAGGATCTCCCCACAATGGCAATTCAATTGTACCTTGCTCGACTCTCACAAAACCTGCAAGTAAAGCCTCATAAACCTTGTGAACCCGTCGCTGCTGGAACTGCTGGCTGAGTTCTCGATGAGTTTGGCGATCGCGTGCCAACAACAAAATACCAGATGTTTCTTGATCTAATCGATGCACAGATGCAAGCGTCACACCATCAGGTAACAGATTACACAAGCGACTCCAAACACTATCTTGGCGATCGCCATAACGCCCAGGTACCGAAAGTAGTCCAGTCGGTTTGTCCACAGCAATCAGCCATTCGTCCTCATAAATAAAAGTCACCTCTCCCCCAACCCCTCCCCTATCAGGGGAGGGGCTTCTTACTCCCCCTTCCCTGCTAGGGAAGGGGGCTGGGGGGTTAGGTTTCAAGCCAGAGAGCAAAAACCCCATCAATGGCTGACATCGTTCGGCACATGCTCCATAAAATTCTCCCTGGATTTTATCTTGATTTACTGAAGACGCTCCCCACCAAAATTCTGCCATTGCCAACGGTTTGAGATGATGTGTAGCGGCATAATGGAGTAGTTTTGGGGCACAACAGTCTCCAGTCCCCGTGGGTGAGCCTTCTGGCATCAATTGTTGCAACGATCGCGATCGCCCAGCAAAATTAGTCAGGCTGTAGCTAGCGTGCATCTGAGCTTGTAATTCTCGTGACAGTGCTTTACGCTGTTGTTTGAGTTCTCGAATTCGCGCATCTGCGGCTGTAATCAACTGCTGGAGGGGTTGCAATACTTCATTTTGCTGGCGTTTAAGTTGTCGTCGTTCAATTCCCTGCTGACGACTTTCGGCGTCGAGTTGTTCAAGGGCAATAGTCAAGGCTTCTCCAGTGAGAGTATTGCAGATTTGCTGACGTTTTTGTTGTCGTTGATGTTTGCAATGGCGATGGCGATCGCTCATTGCTTGTAGTTGCTGCTCAAACTCACCACACAAAGTTTCGTACTGCTGGCGTTCGTTGAGTTGCTTCAAGGTGAGGATTTCTTGCTTGATGGCGTCTAACTCTCCCAAAGTGCGGGCTTCCTGGAAAGCAACTTCGTCTCTTCCAGGTATTGGTGGCACCCAGCCCTGAACCACACTACAACCATACAAAAGACCAGAGAAAGCTTTGAGTACCCGTTGTTCGCCATTAGGCAATTCAACTAATAATATTCCATACATTTTGCCTTCATAAGAATAACAGTCATCTTTGGCAAGATGTTGCATTAATCCGTGGGCGATCGCTTCGGACAATGGAGTGCGGGGTAATATTAAGCGATCGCCACTTTGAGGACACCATCCTTGATAGTAATAACTAGGCGATGAGTCACTAACAGCAAAATCCCAGTCTAGGAAATCGGAAACAGGGTGCAGAACTACCATACAAGGTATAATTGCCAATCTGACTGAATATCTAAAATTATTAATCATTGCTGAACAAAAAGATCCCCGACTTCTTGAAGAAGTCGGGGATCTAAGCCTTAAATTAATTCTCAATTATTTAACCAGAAGTATTAGAATAATCGCTCTCTGGTGGATTGTTTGTTTCTGCGCTTTCCGGTGAATTGTATGTTTCTGCTATTGGCTGTTGTTCGTATGAGTTATCTTTTTGGGATGTAGATTGATCTGGTGCTTTTACCATCCCATGCTGCTCTTGTCCTCTCAGTCCCAGATATGTAGCGGAACTAATTCCTTGTAGCGTCAAAAGTGTTTCATCAAATTCTGGCATTGCCAGATTTTTTACGACCTCCCAAATAAAGAATAGTCCGATCGCCACTGTCCAAATGAATGTTTGAAATCGATGAAAATTGACTCCATTAATATCTGATAATATATCTAGGAAAAATCCTTCAGAAACACGTTGAGTACCCTTTCTTTTCTTATCATCTCCCTGTCCATCAATTAACGAACTACCAAACGCCGTTACGGAATTAATTCCTAATAATACTAGAGATTGTTGGGTTAAAATATTGGTATAATCTCCTGTTATGCCATAGATAATCATGTAAGAGCCAAAAATTATTAATGTCCAAAAAGCCAGTTGAGATACCGATAGGCTGAAAGGATTTTGATTAATTTTTTTTCGACCAAGAAAGAATTGAGCAATGCGGCTTTTCCGTTGTTGAGGTTCAGTGTTAACTTGTTCTGGTATTAACAATTCCTCACCATTTATCACCTCTTTTTTCGAGTAAACTCCTTCTATGCCAGAACTACGAAGAGTGTTTCGGCAATACCTAGTGAATAATATAGCAACAGCCAAAAGTAGAAGAAGACACAGCCAAAAGCGCCACGATAACAGAACTATCCTTATTTGCGGAGGTGATTGAGGATCGCTGACTGGAATGGCAATTTTATTGGGACAGCCTACGCCAACTATCACATTAATACTGTAGTTACTAGCTCTACCAATCAGGGCGTTCCACACGTCTTCAGATGGATCATTACGTTCAAGTCGAAAGGCCAACCAATTCTCATCAACGACTCTTTTTTTATCTTTATCCTCAACGATAACGATGGTTGGTTGTGCGTATACATCTTCTAGTTCATAACCATTCAAGTACAAGACTAATTGCCGAGGATCGAATGGATTGCCTTTAGTCGCCGAATTTGTGGCTGCTGCCAATCCTTCAACTCTAACCTTAATGCGATCGCCCATCTTAACTTGTCTACCACCATTGTCGCCAACAACTTGTTGAGTTCTGAGATTAGGAGGAACTGAACAAGTCCGAGATGGTGCAAAATTCAGGGAAGGAACATCAGGAGTATCTTGAGCAACGACAGCAAAGTTGAAAGAAAGAATTAGAGAAAACACCAACACAAAAATAGCAGCAAATCTTTTAGTATTCCTATGCATTGAGCGGTATTCCAAAGCGATCAGTATATCGGTAGTTTAACCATACTTGAGTCACTCCAAATATTAAAAAATTTGTCTGAAAAGTAAGTAGACCAATCGCTAGGGGTACAGCATTACTCTTTCCCTACAATATATGTGTATGACTTACGCAACAACTCTCTGACACTCTGATTTATCAGTGCTCTCTGTCTTCAAAAGTTATGAGTGCAGGGAACCCCCTCATCCTTTTCGCTGTGTCCTCTGCGGTTCTATTTTCCGTTACCTGTGGGTAAATTCTAATGTAGTTCAATTAAATGAAAACTACTGTAATTTCTATTTTTGACAAGTGTGAATGCGAGAGAACAAAGCAACAGATAATCGCCACCAAGAAACAGTAGCGATCGCACTCTGCCATTCCCAAACACCCAATATCTTTACCCACCAAACTTGCTCAAAAAAACCAAAGTAAGGTAACTGACCATTGGGAGCATCGTCATTTACGTTTAGCTGACTATAATCTATCCAAGAATCTTTTAAACGTCACCCAGAGCGATTGGCAAAATCAATACAAATTTCAGACTAAAGCGGCAGCTGCTCTTTTACCCCTTCAAAATAATAATTATTATTACTTAGATGCTGAGAAATTTATTCTTTGGGACAATTTATTCTTTGTAAGTCCCTGATTATATTCCTGATAGGATATCTAAAATGCGAGAACTTTACCCAGCGATCGAACCATACCGAGAAGGAAATTTACAGGTTTCTGACCTGCACACTATTCATTTTGAAGAGTCCGGTAACCCCCAAGGTCAACCCATCGTTTTGCTGCATGGAGGGCCTGGTGGTGGATGTCCAGCTTTTTATCGCCAATATTTTCACCCAGAAAAATGGCGGCTGGTGATGTTTGACCAACGTGGTTGCGGTAAAAGTAAACCCCATGCTGAATTAAGAGAAAACACTACTTGGGATTTAGTCAGTGATATCGAAAAACTGCGCCAACATTTAAACATAGAAAAATGGACAGTCTTCGGTGGCAGTTGGGGTAGCACTTTATCATTAGCTTATAGTCAAACCCATCCCTCTCGATGCACGGGACTAATTCTTCGTGGTATCTTTATGCTCAGGCAAAAAGAGTTGCGATGGTTCTACCAAGAAGGTACTAGCTATATTTTTCCTGATGCTTGGGAAGAATATTTAAAACCAATTCCCATAGATGAGCGTAACGATCTAATTGCAGCGTATTATAAACGCTTGACTAGTCCAGATTTAGAAATTCAATTGACAGCGGCGCGTGCTTGGTCAATTTGGGAAGCTAGCACAAGTAGACTTTTTTTCGATCCAGAACTCATGCAAAAATTCGGCGACAGTGAATTTGCCTCAGCTTTTGCTCGTATTGAATGCCATTATTTTATGAATAAAGGATTTTTTGAAACAGAAGATCAATTACTTTTAAATGTTGAGCACATCCGCCATATTCCGGCAGTAATTGTTCAGGGACGTTATGATGTAGTTTGCCCGATGATCTCAGCTTGGGAATTACATCGCTCTTGGCCAGAAGCCGAATTTATTGTGATTCCAGATGCTGGACATTCTATGAGTGAACCAGGAATTTGTAGTGCTTTGATTGAGGCAACAGATAAGTTTGCAAACTTACAGTAGAATTCATACCATTTGTTTGTCAGGCTGCGGCAAATTCTCTTAGCTTCTTCTTTGTTCCTTTGTTTGCGTTCTTCTCTAACGAGACGCTCCGCGAATGCGCCCTTTGCGGTTAGTTCCTCATATAGTTTGGCGCATCTTTATAGAGAATTGCTATAACTCTTTGAGAATCCAAAATCTGTCTTGAAAAGCTTTGAGCGGAGTAAACCTCCGCTCAAACTTTTTGCAAAATCCCTAATCAAAAATAGTATGACTTCTGAATTCTGAATTCTGAATCCGGAATTAGCATCGAAATGCACAAGAGGAAGATTTGACCTGAAAAAAACTTTTCATGACTCGTTTGAGAGAACTAAACTTGATACACCTGATAGCTTGATTAACTTCTACCCACTGGCGTTTTCTTTTAGTTGCTTCTGGATAATCTTCACTCAGAATATCCACTGGCAATAAATACATTTTGACTCGGTAGGCTTTGCCTTGTTTGCGGTATTTGTAAGTGCCCAATTGATTGGCGTCCACTTGCCCAATCACCCCTGCTTCTTCCCATGCTTCTTTGGCTGCTGAATCGGGCGGACTCATTCCTGAAGGAATATCTCCTTTGGGAATTACCCAATGCTGTTGATTACGAGTTGTAATCAACAATATTTCGACTTTACCGTTGTTAACTCTATAAGGAATAACTCCAGACTGTTTAAGAACTTTGCTAATTTTTCGACCCATGCAACTTACATCCTGTACTGTTTAATTGTTTTGTACAATGTTTATTTCAGAAAGTCGAGAGCTGATACCGGGTAATTTTTGATTTATTTTTTTGTTGATAAATTTCTTTTTGCCACTACTCCCCACTCGCTTTTACGTTTCTTGACCACTTTTTAGCCGAGCGATGTCACGCAACGGTGGTGCGCCGAACAATCGACTGTATTCACGGCTGAACTGTGAGGGGCTTTCATAACCCACGTAATGACTAGCTGTTGCGGCATCCATGCCCTGCCCCAACATTAAGCGACGGGCTTGTTGGAGCCTGAGTTGCTTTTGATATTGTAAAGGACTCATGGCAGTGACAGATTTAAAATGATGATGAAGAGATGACGGACTCATGCAGGCTTCACGAGCGATCGCCTCAATCCGAAATGGCTTTTCATAGTTCCATTTGAGCCAGTTAATCGCTATGCTGATCCCGTGGAGTCGTTTATCGACTAGAGCAATCTGTCGCAATCGCGCACTTTGTTCGCCTGATAGCAAACGGTAAAGAATTTCTCGTACAACCAAAGGCGCGAGGATACCAATATCTTGCGGAGTTTCTAACAAGCGTACAAGTCGGATGGCTGCATCCAGCAGTTGGGGACTAACAGGACTCAAAGACAAGCCCGGTTCTGGTTGTTGGTTATCAGGAGCGTCTAGTTTCGCCTCCATCATCAGTGTACTGAGTTCTCCCGGATCTAAATCTAGCCGCAGGCATAGATAGGGAACGCTTGGCGTCGCTTCAATCACTTGACCGACCACAGGCAGATCGATAGACACCACCAAACATTGATCTTGTCCATAAACATACAAATTGTCCGCCAACATCACCTGCTTCTTGCCCTGAGCGACAATGCACAAAGCAGGCTCATGCAGGGCATGGAGAGGCGCGGTTGGTTGCGAGGAGCGGATTAAAAACAACCGCTCGATCGCCGTGGCATGGACACCATCTGCGTTGCTGTTCTGTGCAATTAAAGCGGCTAACTCGGACTGCTGCTTTCTAACTGTCTGTTCCATAATCTCATTGGAAATCTTTTATGAGACTAACATTCAGGGCAATCGCAATATATTCAACCACTTCTGTCAGCCCATCTTTTCAGCGTAGGTAAGAAAAAGAATGCAGGATTAGGCAAGAATTCAGCAGGTTCAGATTACCGTACCAGGCTTTGACTCTCTTAAATTAAGAGTGTGCCGGACATCCAATCAATCCAAGGTTCCGCGCAATAGCGAACTATTAAATACCTCAACTAATTAATACCTTTTTATGACTACCAACCAACAAAAAGTCGTACTAATTACAGGTGCAAGCAGCGGTATTGGCGAAGCAACAGCACGTCTACTGGCTCGCAAGGGTATCCACGTCGTGCTGGGCGCACGGCGCACTGAGCGCCTAGAAACCCTTGTGGCTGCAATCCGCTCTGAGGGCGGCTCGGCAGAGTACCAGACTCTCGATGTCACTCGTCGCGCTGACTTCCAAGCCTTTGTAGAATTTGCCCAGAGCAAATTCGGGCGCGTTGATGTCATCGTTAACAATGCCGGCGTCATGCCACTCTCGAAGCTAGAAGCGCTGAAGGTCGATGAATGGGACTGGATGATCGACGTGAACATCCGTGGCGTACTCAATGGCATCGCCGCCGGACTGCCCCTGATGAAACGCCAGGGGTCTGGCCAGTTCGTCAACCTGTCCTCCATTGGTGGACACGCCGTTTGGCCAACCTCTGCCGTTTACTCAGCTACTAAGTTCGCTGTGTTGGCGATTTCCGACGGACTGCGCCAGGAAAATACCGACATTCGTGTGACAGTAATTTCGCCGGGTGTAACTGAGTCCGAACTGGCCGATAGTATCACTGACGCTGAAGCCGGCAAAGGGATGCAGGAATTCCGGAGGATAGCACTTCCGGCTGAGGCCATCGCCAGAGCGATCGCCTTTTCCATCGACCAACCAGACGATGTAGATGTCAACGAGATTATCGTGCGCCCCACAGCCAGCCCGTATTGAAGCTCAAGCCACAGTCATACCATCAGGACTTACGCACTCAGATCCCCCAACCCCCTTAAAAAGGGGGCTTAGAGGTTCCCCCTTTTTTAAGGGGGCTAGGGGGGATCTATGTTTCAGGCTTCAGTGCGTAAGTCCTAACCATTTCACTTTAAAATCGATACAAATAGGCAGCAGGGGGCAGGGGGAAAGAATTTAAAGACTAATCATTTGTATCAGAATTTTCGTGAATTGGTATAAGACTTTGCGATGCTGATTAGCAAAGCTGTCACAGAATAATTCGTAATTAAGCAATTTATTAATTACGAATTAAAAATTAGGATTGCAATGCCATCGCCCTGGGTTAATCCTGAGCCTGAATCGGTATGATAATAGTAAATTCAGTTCCCTGGCCTAGTGTAGAATTTACATCCAGAGTCCCGCCATGTTTTTCTACCACAATCTGATGGGCGATCGCCAGACCTAAACCTGTACCTTTGCCAACACCTTTAGTAGTAAATAAATGGTCAAATATTTTTTGTCTGACTGATTCATTCATTCCTTTACCATTATCAGCAATAGTAATTTTGACATTTTTATCTACCACTGAAGTTGTAATTTTAATTTGGTTGGGATTGGATTTGATTTCCTCAAAAGAGTGGCCATGATTTGCTTCTTCTAATGCATCAATGGCATTAGCCAAGATATTCATAAATACCTGATTTAATTGGCCTGGAAAACACTCAATTTGTGGGAGATTACCATAATTTGTGGTTACTTCAATCGCAGGATGTTGTTCATTTCCCTTGAGACGATGTTTCAAAATTAAAATTGTGCTATCTATACCCTCGTGAATATTGAAACGCACTTTGTAATCTCGATCTGCACGGGAGAAAGTTCTTAAACTGGTGCTGATATTTTTCAAGCGATCGCAGGCGATGGTCATGGAATCAATCATCTTGGGTAAGTCTGCTAAACTATAATCCAAGTCAATTTCTTCGGCATGGTCTCTAATTTCATCCCCTGGATTGGGTAACTTTTCTTGATATAGTTTCAAGTGTTCAACAATATCAGCAAGAGTGGGTTTAGCTTGTTTAAGACTGGCAGCAATAAAACCCAAAGGATTATTCATTTCATGAGCTACCCCAGCAACTAAGTTACCCAGTGCAGACATTTTCTCGCTTTGCACGATTTGTAACTGTGCCTGTTGTAAATCTTGTATTCCTTGTTGCGCTTGTTGATAGAGTTTGGCATTTTCCAAAGAGATGGCGGCTTGAGTGCAAAGTAAATTCAGCAGTTCAACGCGCTCATGGGTAAATGCCCCAGTTACTAGATTGTTCTCCAGATACAGCACACCAAGCAGTTTGCCTTGATGTAAAATTGGCGTACACACAACACTCTTGGGCTGTTGGCGTAAAATGTAAGGCTCGGCTAATAACAACGGATGCTCCATCGCATTCGCAATTACAGTCGGTTTTAAGCTACGTCTGACGGTGTTAACCAGACTCGCAGGCACATCCTTGCTTTCTGACAGCAGTATGGACTGCAAAACCACCGCAGGTTGCCCAACCTGAGCCACTCCCTCGATATTGAGTTGATTGCCATCGAGCAACATCAACACACATTTCTCTGCACCTGCGGTTGCGGTGACGATTTCTAGCAGCACTGACAGTAGCTTATCGAGTTGAATTTGGCTCGATAGGTTTTGAGAGGCTTTGAGGATAGCACTCACGTCCAGAGCTGTAGATACACCACTACCGCTGCCTGATGAAGAAGTTTGAGAAATAAATCGGCTTTCAGTGGCATAGACAGTTTCAGTAGCTGTAAATCCTGTAGCAGACTGTTCGAGAATTGTTACTAACAATTGCGGATAGCGTTGTTCTAAGTTAGCAACTTTGGCTTTTGCACCCCAACGGGCATAACCGTAGTAGGCTGCAATTAAATAATTCTCAGCGATGCGCTCTTTGCCCCAGTCGAGGTAAAATTTAGCAGCGAGTTCGTTAGCGATCGCTTCTTCTTGGATATACTCGTTCTCTTTAGCTCCTTCGATGGCGCGATCGTAAAATTCTATAGCTTTGGCTTTGTTACCTTGCACTCGCTCTCGTTCTGCTTCGACTAAATAAAACTTGTGCAAAAAATTCATTGGTGCATGGTCGGCCCATAGCTGAATCTTTTGCTGGTTGTTTGTGACTCGACTTAAGATATATTCTTTTTCTGAATCTGGCACTGATGAATAGATTGCTAAGTGCGCTAAGGAATCATAAAAATTGAATACTAGCACGAATATAGTTCCTTGGATTGCATCTAAATACTCTTCAGCTAGTAGTGCATTTTCCCATGCTTTTTGATATTCTCCAAACGTATAGCAAAGCATGAGTTTGTTGAAATATAACTGGTAAATACCAGTGCGATCGCTACCATTATTCAGCAGTGATAAACAAGTTTCTTCATCGCAGATTTCACCTCGCAAACTGCATAAATTTCCCAAGGGATTTAATAAATTCAGAACTGATTGCTGATAGATGCCTAGTATACATGAAATATTTTCTTGCTTCAGTTGAGCCAAGACATCACTTGTGGTTGCCATTTCTTCTTGTAATAGAGTTAACTCACTCCCGACTAAATATGAATTTTGGCATTTCGTTAAGGCAGCATAACCAACAAATTCTAAGTTGCCACTTTCCAGTGCGCTTTGATAGCTATCCCATAAAATTGGTAATGTTTCTTTCACATGAGCTTTGCCAAAAATTGTCGAACATCCCGCCACCATAAATGCAGATGCTTTCATCTCTGGGACATTGAATTTTTCTGCTAACTTTAAGGCTAATTTGCTGGATTGATAAGCCAATTCAATATCTTGAAAATTTTCATTTAAGAGAATAGCGTAACAAGCGTAACCATAGCTTGAGAAAACTGAATTGCCGTAGTTAATTGATAAGTTTACCAGTTTGCAGATCGCCAAGGGAAATATTTCGGGTGCGGCTTGATAAGTAGCAGTACCAATACTGTTTAATATCCTTGCAGCTGCTAGTTTATCGATATCTGTCATCAAAGGCAAGTTAATCAAGTCTTCGATATTCTTGCCATTTAGATTACTTGCAGTTTGAGCAAGTGCTTGCTGAATGTCTGAGGAATTCGGCGATTCGGGTATACTTACTCCCACTAATTCCAAAGCTTCTAACCCAATTTTGACAGCTTGGAGCTTTTTGGCTTGTGCCATTTCAGCTTGGATTTTAATAGCATAAACTTTCATTTTGTCGATGGAAGTTTTTGCCTGTTGGAGAACAATATCTGCAAATTGCTCCATCTGTTGAAAATCACCACTGAGGTAGGCGGTTTCTGTTGCTAGTTCATGGAGTGGTAAGGTGAGGTCATACTGTGTTTGCCAGCAAGACTCTTCCTCGCCAAGGTTCAACAAACAGACGCCTGTGGTGGAATACTCCAAAGCTGCGGTGTAGGCTGTTGCGACTCTGGCTTTTTGTCCAGCTTTGAGATTGAGTCCAGCGAGTTGGATTTGCTGCGAACGTTCCAGAATTAGGGATTTGCCAGTGTTGAGTTGATTGACAATTTCAAACAGGTTTTGTTCTTGTTCTGTGGCTTTTGTATTTTTGAGTAGCAATTGCCCAATTTTCAGGTGCGTTGCTTGTTTTTGGTCATCTGGAATCAAGGAATAGGCAGCTTGTTGGACGCGATCGTGCAAAAATTTATATGTAATGGTCATTTGTCCTTGGTCATTGGTTATTGGTTGTAGTTCGTCTACCAATGGCAAATGACTATTGACAAATGACTCTTGTTGATAAAATTTATAAACCTCACTTTGCGGCAAAATTAACCCTTCTTGTAATGCCTTCCACAAAGCAGCAGCGGTTTCTAGCTCTGATAATTGAGAAACGATCGCTAATGTTTTTAAATCAAACTTATTTCCAATACAAGCAGCTAACTGTAACACAAATTGAGTAGATTCAGGTAACTTTCGCAATTGCCATACCATAAATTCCACTACATCTTCTGTTAGGGCTTGCTGATTTACTTGGGCGATGTCACATTGCCAACAGCCTAACTCTAAGTTGAACTCAATTAACCGATCTTGATGTAAAGCTTTGAGAAACTGTGTACTAAAAAACGGGTTACCTTGAGTTTTTTGATATACCAGTTGCGATAGCGGAAATGCCACATCTTCTCGGCACACAAGCGTATCAGCAACTAAATGATTTAATTTCAAACAAGGAAGTGGTTGCAAGCTAATTGTCTGAATTTTTGCACCAGTTTTACGAACCTCATCCAACACCAACATTAAAGGATGTGCTATTGATACCTCATTATCTCTATAAGCTCCAATTAATAATAAATATCCCAGACTTGCTTCATTCATTAATAATTGCAGAAATTTCAAAGAAGCCGAATCTGCCCACTGCAAATCATCCAAGAAGATTACTAAGGGATGTTCTTGATTTGCAAATATTTGAATAAATTTTGTAAATAATAAATTAAATCTGTTTTGGGCGGCAGTTCCTGATAGATCTGGTATCGGTGGTTGTTTGCCTATAATTATTTCTAATGCAGGAATAACTTCTATGATTACCTGTCCGTTTTCACCTAATTTGCCAAGGATTTTATCTTTCCATTGTGCAATTTGGCGATCGCTTTGGGTTAAAATTTGCTCAATTAAACTCCGAAACGCTTGCACCAAGGCAGATAAAGGAATACTGCGATTAAATTGGTCAAATTTACCTTTGATAAAATATCCCCGTTTCCTGACAATTGGTTTGTGAACTTCGTTAACGACGGCAGTTTTACCAATTCCAGAGAAACCTGCAACTAACATCAGTTCGCTGCTACCAAGACTAACTCGTTCAAAGGCTGCTAGTAGTTGTTCAACTTCGTTTTCTCTACCATATAATTTTTCGGGAATGATAAAGCGATCGCACACGTCCCGTTGACCGATAATAAAAGGAGCGATCTTTCCTGTTTGCTGTAATTGCATCAAGCAATTTTCTAAATCAAATTTCAGTCCCAACGCACTTTGATAGCGGTCTTCTGGGTTTTTTGCCATCAATTTCATCACAATATCTGACAAGACTTGCCCAATTTCTTCCCTTTTATCTCCTAATTGATTTGGAAATTTTGCAATATGACAATGCACCAATTCCATTGGCTCATTAGACTCAAAAGGAAGTTGCCCAGTTAGCAATTCATAGAGAGTAACACCCAAGGAATAAAAGTCGCTGCGGTAGTCAATACCCCGGTTCATTCTTCCTGTTTGTTCTGGTGACAGATAGCTTAATGTTCCTTCTAACCCATTGGGATTTTTGATTTCGCTGGTTTCTTTTGGTAGCAACGAAGCAATACTAAAATCTATCAGCTTGACTTGTTTTGTCTGGGGATGAATCAGAATATTGGCAGGTTTGATGTCTTTGTGAATGACACGATGATAGTAGAGTTCGTGAAGAATATCTGTTAGTTGTAGGGAAATTTCCAAAACTTCAGTTACCGAAAGTAATTGGTCTTGGGCATATAGTCTTAAGGAAACGCCACCAAAATCCTCCATCACTAGGGCGTAACTATTGCGGTATGGTTCCAAGCACAAGAAACGCACAACTCCTGGAATCTCTAAGTTGTTGGCGATGGTGTATTGATTGCGAAACTGCAATAGTTCATGGAAAGTAGGGTACTCTCGTTTAAGGAGTTTGATGACTACTGATTGGCTATCTGACTCTCGTATTGCCCGATATACTATTGTCCTAGAACCACAATAAAGTTGCTCGACGAGATTGTATCCGGGAATCGAAAAGGTCAAATCTAATACTGTGTTCATTGCAACTGACTCCATACCAAATTTTAATATTGTATGAGTCAGTATTACCTTGTATGGTATAAAAGTAGCCAATAGAGATTACACTGAGTTAATTAATATTATTAATACTATTATATCTGCTATAATTACTGAGCCTTTGCGACTTTGGGCACTACATTTGCGACTTCGGGCACTACATTTGCGACTTCGGGCACTACATTT